>DEBW01000122.1:10618-10827 GCA_002348905.1 Ruminococcus flavefaciens
TGAACCTTTGTAGTCGATGAAACAAAATAGAAGTTAGGATAATTATTCTTAATATGTTCAAGCAGAAGGTCAGAGTGGATTATCACACCGTTCTGTACTCCTTTGCTTCCGGAAAAAAGCTCACACAAGGCATTGCATTTCCTGTCAGTGAGATGTTCGGGTTTTAAAAGCGAATTGCTGAAAGTGAGCCTTGAAGAAATACCGTATTC
>DEBW01000166.1:0-2174 GCA_002348905.1 Ruminococcus flavefaciens
TCCATGATATTGACGCAGTTTCAGAGCATCAAAGCTGTCAGATACGCTTTTATGGGTATCAGAGCCGCAGTTCTTGCCCTGATACTGAAAGCCCTGTGGATGATGTTTAATCAGGTGAAGAAGAAAAAGAAACCATTTTCTTATGTGATAATGGGCATTGCTCTTATACTGACTGCTTTTCTGAAAATAGATGCCGTATTTGTGATAATCGGCTACGGCTTGTTCGGGCTGTTGTGGTCGCTTCTGAACAGAAAGGAGCAGAGCAATGATTGAGCTGTTTCTTGCCTTTGTGAAAATAGGTGCGTTCACATTCGGTGGCGGATATGCGATGATCGCAATGATACAGGCAGAAGCGGAACGCCACGGCTGGCTTACGCAGGAAGAACTTGTGGATTTCGTCGCTCTGAGCGAAAGCACACCGGGGCCGCTTGCTGTCAATATGGCTACATTCGTAGGAATGAGGACCGGAGGTGTTCTCGGAGCAATTATCGCGACGCTTGGTATCGTTCTGCCGTCATTTATCATTATTCTTATCATCGCTAAGTTTTTTGAGAAGTATAAGAAAAGCAAAGCGGTGGGCGGTATCATGTCGGGCTTGAAACCTGCTGTTGTCGGAATGATAGGTGCCGCCTTTATATCTGCCGCAAGAGCTGTGTTTTTTCCTTCAGGTGTCAGCGTATCGGCTTTTTCAGATGTAAGTTTCTGGGTATTTCTCGGATTATTCGCCGTTACAGCCGCGCTTGCGTTCAAAAAGGTTCACCCGATAAAAATAATCCTGCTGTCTGCCGTTATCGGTATCGGGGCAGGATATGGACTTGGATTATAAAAAAGGAGATTGATTATGACAAAAGTACAGCTTATTCCGCTTGAAACGTCAGACAGAGAGCAGTTTATAAAAGATAATCAGGAAGCCTTCAACTATGGTGCTATAGAGGAATTCGGCTGCCGTGATGAACATTTTGAGGATGACGGGCAAATCATTTCACGCGAGACGATTGAGCTGTCCATCGACAGCGGTGATGCATATAGAATCCTGTCTGACGGAAAAATTGTGGGAGGCGCAGTTATAAAAGTAGACGGCACTCATGGTGACCTTGAACTCCTATTTACAAAACCGGGTGTTCACAGTAAAGGAATAGGCTATGCCGCATGGTGCGCGATTGAAAATCTGCATCCGGAAGTTACTGTGTGGGAAACAATCACACCTTATTTTGAAACAAGAAATATTCACTTTTATGTCAACCGCTGCGGCTTCCATATCGTAGAGTATCTGAACAAACATCATCCCGGAGATATGCCTTTGGAGGAATTTGAGTGTGATGATCCTCATTTTCCTGCAGGAATGTTCAGGTTTGAAAAAACAATACAAGCAGACAATAGACAGAAAGCATTTGAAAGCGACTTCGCCGAATGCTATTATATCCAAAACGATAATGCAGTATTTCATGTCTGGAAGAAAGAAGCGCATTATGAAAGCTATCGAAATCCTGTAATAGCATCACTTACCCTGCTGAAAGAGCACCCCGGCAGCATTTTTATCGTCGATGCGAGAAACGGCTTTGATGATGTACAGGAAGATGTTGAGTGGGGCTTCACTTATTTTCTGCCGGAGCTGAAAAAGACCGGCTGCAGGATATGGGGCTTCATTCTGCCAAAAGCATCTGATATTGAAGGCGAAATTGACCTATGGACAAAGGAAATTGAGAAGAATTTCCATGTAATCAGAGCAGAATCGTATGAAGATATATTAGCCAATATAAAAACAGCTCCGTACCACTGAAAAACTGTGATGTGGGCAGGCATAAAGGAGACACTGATATGATCTTGAAATGGACTGCAGCTTGGTATGAACTTGACCAGACAATCATCGTTGGAGACAAAGACTGGTTCTATTTGCCAAGCGATGAGAATAATCATTCCTTTTTCAACGAGCTTTATCAGAATAATTCTTTTATACGCCAAAAACTGGAGATTGAAAAGATAACACATCCTGTACTCGGCGATGTGAGAGGAATAGTTGCAATCGGTCTGGATTATACGGTTTATCTGTCTGACGGTACGGTGATGGAGGTCAATGCAGAGGAACAGCCGGGACAAATATACAGTTCTTCACTTGTAATCGATGACTGGACATTTGATGTGGAAGTCAGGATTCTTGATGATGCAGATGATAT
>DEBW01000166.1:2247-4380 GCA_002348905.1 Ruminococcus flavefaciens
TGCGTCATGGGCAAAGGAATAGATGAAATTCCCCGTATCACAGATACAGGGTTACTCATTAATGCATCCTTGCTTTTTCTCCCTCAAAACTCTTGATATACCGCAAAAAGTATGCTATAATGAAAAGGAATATAGAACAAGGAGGGCGGTTAGATTATGTATTTCTTAATGAATAAGAACAATGTTGTTGCAACATTTGAAAAGAAGCCCTCCACCGCTTTCTCTGATGAAGTCCTGTTTATCGAGGTTGAAGGTATTGGAAAACTACCATATGGCTTCGATGACATCAACACATGGCTCGACAGCCGCAAATCCTCAAAACACAATGTCCACCTACAGAAGATCATGCGTCAGATGGGCTGTGATGATAACGAAGGCTTTATCAGGACAACACACGCAGCAACGATCAATGACACGTTCTGGATAAAATCAGACAATGAAAGCCTGACATGGGAACAGGTATCGCTTTACAGCAACCAGTTCACTGAGACGATCTCCCGGCTTGCTTTTGAAGGCGTTGGTCTGTATGTTGCTGATTTCTCGTCCACATCACCGGAGCTTGCCTGTGAAGGCTCCTTTCGTAAGTGCTTCCGAAAGGAAGAACAGCCCGGCAGCTTCGGTTCAGATATCTTCATTTATAAGCGTGGCAACGAATACGGACCGGGTTTGGAGCCTTATTGCGAAATGCTGGCATCAGAAATCGCTGCCATTATCAGTCCGGATAATTATGTTCCGTATCACACTGTACTGCTTCATGACAAGCTTGCCTCCAAGTGCAATCTCTTCACAAATGAACAGTACGGTTATGCTTCCTTCTCAAAGCTAATGAAGGCCAAAGGCTTGCAGGATGTTTTCGATTATTTTGAAAGCATCGGCGCATCACAGGCATTCCGTGAAATGCTTGTAGTGGATTCTCTCTGCTTCAATCAGGACCGACACGCTGGAAACTACGGTGTCCTCTTTGACAATGACACCCTTGAGATCAAAGGAATGGCTCCTGTATTCGACCTGAATCTTTCTATGTTGCCATATGTTTCAATGGCAGACTTCGAAAATATCGGCGACAAGCTGTTTGAATATGCACCGGTTCTTGGTGATGACTTCACCCGTATCGGCCAAATGGCGATGAATGACTCACTTCGTGACCGTGTCAAGACAATCTGCGATTTCTCCTTTAAATTCAGAGGTGATGATACTTTCACTCCGGAACGTATCAATGCTATTGAATCAGTTATCCGAAAGCAGGCAAAAGCACTTCTATCCACAGAGGTTCTCCGTACCAGAGATGTTTTCTTCTCCCAGAACGCTATAGAAGAGGATTATTATCAGGAAGAAGTCAGACAGGCTGTCAAGCGATTCCATATTTTCGCTGATGCCGTAGATAACATGGAACTCGGCGAAAATGTTTACAGAAGCGAGTGCGTATCATCAGATACCGTTCAGCTCATTTTCGAGATGAACTCCTACGAACTGACTGTTGATTTTCTGAAACGGAAGTTAATGATAGCTGACGATCGTCTGAAAGCTGTAGAACCTGATGCATTGCAGAAAGCTGATCCGGCGGTATATGAACTGTATGACAAGCTGAACAGCCAGTTCACAAGTATAAATCAGTATTAAAAATTAGACTCCGTCGGGTTCAAAGTCAGAATTATTTTACAGGCTTTCTTTTACCTGTTATGCTTTCGACCTCAAGGGCATATACAAGCGTTCTCGGTATCGCTGCCGTGCTGAACGGCATATCTTTTCCGTTATGATAATGCGCCATGAGCAGTTTTAGCGCAGGCAGTTTTTCTTCTTCCGAGAGGATACGGATATGCCCTCTGCCGATCACACTTTCGTATGCCATCGTGCAGTAGCCCTTGTCCTCAAAGTATTGCAGCTCATGCTTGCAGTCCATTTCAAATGAAGCTCTGTTATCCTTTTGGATAAGCCCGACCTTATAGCCCTCCAAAGCACTATGAAAATAGAGCGTGATCTTATCTCCGTTCACCGCCATACCGAAATTCAGCGGCAGAATGTACGGAAAGCCGTCATCATTCAGAGCCAGTCTGCATACATCGCAGTTTTTCATGATCTCTATGATCTCGCTGAGATCGGTCACTTCACGGTCTTTTCTTCTCATAAGCCGAA
>DEBW01000053.1:0-4678 GCA_002348905.1 Ruminococcus flavefaciens
CTTTTCATAAGTTCAGGCACATTGCCAATAGTGTGGTATAATGTCTGTAGAGTTTCCGGAAGCCTTGAACTATTCTCAGTCTTTAATGACATACGCAGTGTCTCCTGATAGGGAGTATCTACAAAAAATGATTGATATAAATGTATCAGGTTGTTTTCTAATTCGCTCATATATAACTCCTTATGATATTTGATTTTTTGTAACAGAAGAATGTATTGCATTTGAATTAACATTAGAGTGATCTATTTTGCAGCTCACAATACATATCATCTATATTTTTATTCTTTTGTATTTGTATTCTGATAAATTCAGCAGGAAAGAAACCATTATTTTCTTTACAATCCTTAAACGCTTCTAAACCATAATCCGCATCATCATTGTCCATAGTCCATATAAAATCATCGTCTATTTTTCTAATTAAAGAGTAATTAGTATTGTTGTCAATTACTAAAATAAGCGAAGTTTCTTTTAAATTTGTTTTTTTCATATTTATAACTGACAAGTCAAATATAACATTTAGCATATATGTTTCATTATGGTTCAAAGCAGTAAATGCTGATATTAATTGTTCATTTCCAACATTATCAAAAAGCATATAGATGGACGAACTATTTTGTCTAAATATTTTTATCATAATAATATCAACCTATGGGAATGTGTATGTTTTTTAATCTTAACTTTGCCACTGCTTGAAGTTGGCATTGATAAGAATTCAAATTAGTTCCAATCAACTAACAGTAGTTGATTGAGTCTACATATATTTTACATTAATATCAACGAGGAGAGCTCTGTGAATTTGACATTTGAAAGTTTTGCCTTTGCAAGTTGTTTTTTTATATTTTCATTTACGATTGGGAAATTCAATAAGTTGTTAAATACAAATATATCGTTTCCATCGTAGTCAGCTTCTTCAAAACAACAACCGGTAATATTTTCTTTAAGCTGAAATCTTCTTCCGCACAAATCACATTTAGGTAAAGTTTTATGATTTAAATCTCTAACAAAACCACATCTGCCCTGAATAACCAATTCATAGTATTCAAGAGCACTATTTAACAACATACTTTTTGATTTTGTTTTGGTTGGTAATACAGTATATCCTGTTAAATTTAGCTGTTTAAATACTTGAAGGCAATTTGCCGAAATGAATAGTTTTCCAGAATTCTCATAGAAATCGCAAGGAGCACCTTTAATTTCTATCGATGCTGGTACAGAAGTTGTAACATGGTTTCCACCACACTCTGAGCAAATATTAGGCGTCCATATATTTTCATCGGGAATAATACAGATCTCTCTTTTCCCAAAATATTTTGTTTCAATAAAATAATATTTCATTTTCCACGCCTCGCTTTATATTTGACAGTATCAAAATTACATTTCATTGCTATTAAGTAAGCCAAAAGTCTCCTCCAGTTCCATCTGCTCCTGTTTGTACTGATACCACAGCAGGAACGCCGCACACGTAACCATAGGGATCGCAGCGATGAGACCTACGTCGACCGGAACTAATACCGAGCGCTCCGGATGATCGTTGCCCAATAGCATACACCCAATGCCGCCTATTATCCATGCAACACCAAAGTCAACGAGCAGGTATTTCATCAGTTTTGACAAATCACATTATCTCCAGTTGGATCTAAAATCTCATATTCCCCTCATTTTGAGATATTTTTATTATATCATCATCACTATGATAAATCAAGCATTCCAAAAATGTATAAATATACACATATTGAAAATTATTTTACTGTCTATTACCTCTTGTAACATAACAACTTTTATTCTATATACTATTTCAATACGGTTTTAATAAATAAAGATACCTTTTAAAAACTTTCTCTATGCGTTGTAAAGTATGATAAAGTAAACTTGATATAAGAGCAATGTCAATATACATTATATACAAACCGTCAGTTTTTGATAGCTAAACTATCTTTTGATGGATAAATAATTTGAACAATTTGTTCAAATCCGCTTAATAAAATAATTGAATTTTTGTGACTTTCGATTGACAGAACTATTAATATGTATTATAATAAAAGAAAAAGGGACTTATATAGTTGATATGTTTTTCAACGGCAACAATCAAAAGGGGGTAATCAGATGAAAAAAAATCTGACTGAAAAGGGCTTCACTCTTATAGAGCTTATCGTTGTTATTGCGATCATTGGTATTTTATCAGCAATTTTAGTACCTGCAATGATGGGTTACATAGAGCGTGCTCATAATGCAGCTGATCTTACTAATATTCACAACATGATAAATGCTGTCAATAACGCATATGTTTTCGGTGAGGATGAAGGCTTTTATGACAACATCTGGGGTTACAAGAATAACCCTTCCAACAAGGATATGGGTTACATCTACGTTGACAGCGATGAAGTCAGAACTTCTAACTACGCTATAGCAAAAATGCTCGATGATATGGGGTATATCACCGATTATAAGCATCCGGACAAACTCCGTGGTTCTGTTAAGGAGCCATGCTACACAATAAGAGCTAACTCACGTTTAAGATGTCAGTCTAAAATTAAATGGTGCCGTTACCAAATAGATTTTCGTAAAACTCCTAACAGTGACCAGCTTGACTGGGGTATAACTTGTGCTACAAGAAGTACATCTTCAGACAAGTTCCACAATGGTGATTGTGACGTAACTGCAACAAAGCAAATGGCTGACCGTGTTGGTGTACAGCCTTATTACAAGGATCTCGGTGGTCTTAACTGACCGGATAATTCGCAGTGCAAAAATAAGGTCTGTCTCAGATAACGAGGCAGACCTTATTTATTCTAAAAATATGACATTACGTGAACTCAATCACACTTTTTTATCGGATGACGAATAACAGTTTTCCACTTTTCGGGCGGTGTTTTTCTCGGATCAGAAAGATATATCTCATGGTGCATACGTTCACCGTTCAAATCGTTCTGAAAGCCGTTTTCAGCTATAAATCTATCCATTATCTCAACTGTTGCCGGCTCATCATCATATGCACCATTATGCATCATCTGAACGCAAAGTCCTTCTTCTACCGTAATGATCTCCGCTGATGAACAGTCTATTTTTTTCTTCTTTGAAGCGGTTTCGACTGCCCATCTGAAATCATCTTCTTTTATAAAATCCGGAAGTCTTATAACGGATATCCACTTTAACTGAGATTTATCAGCATAGTCAAAAGTGCCGGTATTTCCACTCTGCCAGAAGCCTTCCAAAGGCGGAACGACATACTCAAAAAAGCCGTCTATCTTATGTTCTGTTTTGTAGCTCATTTTCAGTGTATACGCAACTGCATAAAGTACGCCTATCGCCTGTTTATATTCACCGTTTTCATCGTTAGGATCACCTTTTCCACGAACTGCGATATAGCTCATTGAAGGTATATCAATAATTTGCGGTTTATTCTTTGGCATATAGTATTCTTTATATTCTTTTTTGAAATCAAATGCCATAACTTTTTCCTTTCCTGATAAATTCTATCAGCTTTTCAATATCATCAAAGTCGTCATAGTCTCCGATAATGCCTTCACGGTGGTAGACTATACCGGCTTTTTCGTTGCGTTCAAGGCAGTCAAGGAGTTCGTCTGTGCCGTATCTTTTAGCAAATTCCGCAAAGGCTCTCGCCTTTATCTTTTCTTTGTAAAGACCTTTCCTGCACTGTGCAGGCTCACACTCATAGCATCCGTTTATATCCTTAGCTATCACGCATTTTCTGTTTTCGCACCATTCCGCATCCCTGCACCACGAAAGCTCCATAAATCCGTCACGCTTACATCCTTTACATTCTGCATTTTCACTGCAAAGGCAGCAGGCAAGTCCGCATCGTGCTATACCCAGTTCTCTTTTCATAAGTTTTCCTCCGTTTTAAAGCTCTTTAAGTTTTCCGCCTGAGAAGTAGTAGATATTCTCTTTCTTATAGCCGTATTTCGAGCCTTCAACGCTTATATGCGGTTCAAAGGTGAAATATTCCACTGACGAAAGACGGGCAGTATTTCCCTTTTCAGTGTAGATACGGTCATTTTTATCCTTTACTATCGAGTGTCCGAGATTTCCAAGAAAGTCAAGGTTTACAAATCCGCTTGCAGTAATAAGCTCGTTTATATGGAAATAAAGCTCCTCAAAAGTAGTCTGCGGAGATGCATATTCCAGCAGTTCGCTGTGAAGCTTTTCCTCCATGAGCAGACCGTTTCTCCATTCAGTATTGCGTATACGGTCTATGTCTGTGACAGCTTTACCGTCTTCAAGAATGATAGTCCTTGCATAGTCTCCCCATATATTACCGTTCTGCGGACTGAGGTCAATTGTAATAATATCATCCGGAGCTATTATCCTGTCAGAAGTTGTGTATTCCCTGCCCGATACTGATACCGCAGTTTCATCTCCTGAAAAGACAAACGCTCCGACATCCCAGTACCAGAACGAATCCGCACCGGACGCAAGCATTTTTTCTTCGCAAAGCCGTCTTACCTCAGTAAGCTTCATTCCGGCGTAAATTTCAGTTTTTATGTATTCTATTGTATCCTTTGCTATTTTCTGTACTTCGGAATATTCCATGATACGCACCTGCTTTCATTAATAATTTTATAAATTATATCATATATCAAGATTATTTTCAAGTACATAAAAATACAGGCGAACAAAGTCCGCATCAGTCTGTCAATAAGAACCTGTCCACATAGGG
>DEBW01000053.1:4787-6097 GCA_002348905.1 Ruminococcus flavefaciens
TCCCTATGTGGACAGGTTCTAAACATAATATTTGCAGTAAAAAGTAAAACGCAGGAAAAATAAATTTCCTGCGTTCAAAATTCTTATATCATGCCGCCTGTGTTTTGAGCTGGCTTATGTCTAACAGACCTGCATCAACTTTCTGTATTGTCAGAGCGTCTGAACCTGTTACGCCTGCAACACCGTCAACGTCTGCATTTTTAAGTCCCTTGGCTGTAAGCTGGTACTTGTCACGGTTTCCGATGAACTGGAGTATTGCTACTGCATCGGCTACTGTCACCTTTCCGTCAACGTTTGCATCTCCGGCAGTAACATCGCTTACGTCAGCTGATGTAGTTGTTGTGGTGGTAGATGTAGTAGTAGTTGCAGCTGGTGCAGTTGTTGTAACCGCCGGTGCAGATGATGATACATATTCGTCTATCACTCCTGCCCAGAATTTGCCCATTTTCTCGTAGCCCTTATCTGTAGGGTGAAGCTGGTCTGCATCCATGTCGTTCATGCCGTCGAGACAGCCGTGAACGTCTGCAAATCTTACGTTTTTACCGGAACTTGCATAGTCCTCTGCGACTTTCTTCACGGTATTGTTGTAGTTTGCAACTCTCTGAGCATTTCCGCCGTATGCAGTGAACTCAGGTATGGAAGCTAAGAATATCATTCCGTCAGCCGGCATATCAGCGAGGATATAGTCAATAAGGCTGTGGAGGTCTTTTTCGCAGTCGCCGAGATCACGGTTTGCTGTCATATCGTTTGTGCCTATTGCGATGAGTACCACATCAGGCTTCGCACTTGCAACAGCGTTCTTGCTCTGGAGTTTTTCAAGCAGACCGTTTTCTCCCCAGCTTGGGATAGGATACTGCTGCTTAATGGTAAATCCGCTGTAGCCTGCATGGTTGTCATCGTAGGATACGTTCTTTCCGCCGAAATTGAATGAAGCGCTCGCCTTTCCCTCTGGACCTACCATATCGACCTGTGTATAGCCTTTTTCTTTGAGGTAATAGTCAAGATACTTTCTGTATCCGCCCTCGTGACCGTAGCCGAATGTGATAGAATCGCCGACCGGCATTACTCTTATAGCTGTGTCCTTGCTGAGGTTATCGTTTCCGCCCGGCTGTACTTCCTGACTTGTGCCTCCGCTTACAGTGCCCTCACCTGTAGTTACCGGTGAAGCCTTGCCGGACGCTGATACCTGTACTGTATCAACGAAGAAGTCACAGAGGTCGCCTGAACCTTCGGGAGTTTCTATGTAGAGTATAAGCTCACTTCCGCCTGTAGGAACAGTATACTTGATGTTTTCAAGCTTTGTCCACTCA
>DEBW01000053.1:6138-6560 GCA_002348905.1 Ruminococcus flavefaciens
TTTGTCCACTCACCGCTCTTTGCATCGCAGGTAGCTATCTTATTATAAGTAGTATCGCTTCCGTCGCTCTGCTGGAGAGACATCTGCATTGTAACAGTGCTGCCGGACTTCTGCAATACTGCTGCGCTGAAGCTGTAAGTCTCGCCCGGAATTATCATAGATGAGTCAAGCTTTACTGCACAGCCGTTCCACTCCTTTGCTCTGTCGGTTACGCTGAGAGAGTGACTGCCGTCATAGTAGTTCGAGCTGTCAACTGATACTGCGGCACTTCCTCGTGGATCCCATATATCGCTGCGCTTCTCAAATCCGCATACAAGGAAATCTCCGTTTTCATCAGGTTCAACAGGTTCTGAGATATCGCTTGGCGGTGCTGTGTACTCTTTTCCTGCCCAGAGGATAGAGCTGTCGTTGAGAACTGACAT
>DEBW01000053.1:6818-7216 GCA_002348905.1 Ruminococcus flavefaciens
TCGCTGAAAAACGAGTTGATAGCGCCTGTATAGTCCTCTCCCCAACCGCTCTGACCGGGATAATTATGGTTTGCCTTGTCGTCCTCTGCCATAGTGAAGTAGTAAGGCAGGTAGGCGTGTACTGAATATGCTACATTTCCGCATCCTGACGGGAATGTTACTGCTCGTATCGCTTTCATGTCCGATGATGCACAGTAACCCGGAAGCATCAGAAGTCTCTCCTTGTTTGCGGATGAACCCTGTCCACGGACTGTTTCAACGAATTTTGCATTGAGCTTGTTTATATAGTTCCATGTGTAGCCGTTATCGCCTTCGCCGTTTCCCCACTGGCTCACATTAGGATTGCTTGTCTGACGAGGCTCATTAAGTCCCTCAAAGATAAGGTGCTGGTCGTAGTT
>DEBW01000053.1:7254-8152 GCA_002348905.1 Ruminococcus flavefaciens
TTGAAAGTTTCTGCGACCTGTTTCCATATGGCTGTGAGTTTCTTTTCAGCGTTGCTGTAGGTCTGGTCATTGAACTGTCCGACATTTACCCAGTCCTCATGGTGAACATTAAGTATAACGTACATATCGTTCTTTATGCAGTAGTCCACGACTTCTTTTACTCTTGCCATCCAAGCGCTGTCGATATTGTTGTTTCCGTCAAGGTGAGGATACCATGTTGTAGGTATTCTCACGGTATTGAATCCCTTTGCCTTGACAGTGTCTATCATTGCCTGAGTTGTCTTTGGATTGCCCCAGCTCATTTCGGTATTTACACCGTTATAGCCGTTTCCGCCGGTAGCATCGAGGCTGTTTCCGATATTCCAGCCTATCTTCATTTCTCTTGTTATGTCGAAGGCGTTCATTCCGCTTGCCGCATCAGCGTCCATAATATCCTTCATGAACGTAAAGCGGAAATTTGTCACAAGGCAGGCAGCTGCCGCCGCAACACTGATCGTCTTTTTGATAAATGTCTTCATTCTTACCATCCTCCTTTGAAAAGATAAAAGTTCATTTCCAGCAGCAACGCACGTACTGCTTTGCTTTTATTTTATCATACTGCTCAAAACAAGTCAATATTTTTTGTCTATGTTGTACATGGCGGATGTGTAGAATAATCTACTCCGTTTTTAGTTGTTTTTACTAATTTATTAATTTTTCTATTACATTATGGCATGATCTCTGCGGATAGACGGACTTTCTTTGTAAATTATTTTTATGCACATTTTATCATAAAAATAAGGGCGCAAATATGCGCCCTTGAATAGTTTTATTGCTTCTTCTTGAAAGTCTCAAAGCTGTCTGTACCGCCGGTAGAAGTGTAAGCGTAGTAAGTGAGTATCATAGAAGCGTCCTTAGC
>DEBW01000053.1:8228-10801 GCA_002348905.1 Ruminococcus flavefaciens
TGAGTACGAATGAAGCATCCTTGGCATCGACCTTGCCGTCGCCGTTAGGATCTCCGAGTACAGGAGCATCAGGTGTCTCAGGAGTTGCAGATGTAGTAGTAGTCACCGGTTCAGCTGTTGTAGTAGTTGTCGTTGTGGAAGATGTTTCAGAAACGAGCTTTGTTGTCATTGTACCATACGGCTCTGAAGCGGTCGTAGTTGTAGTAGTGCTTGTAGTAGTAGGAAGAGTTGATGTATCAGTAGTTGTTACCACAGACGATGTTGTAGTAGTAGTCGAAGAAGCAGACTTTGTTGTTGTCTTAGGCACAGTTGTTGCCTTTGTTGCAGTAGCTGTTGTGGTAGTGGTTGTTGTCGAAGTAGTTGTTGCAGCTGTAGTAGTTGTTGTAGTCTCCTCCGGATCAGGCTCATTTATTCTAAGCTTCTTTGTGAACGGTACAGCCTCAGCGCTTGCATAGCTCTTGCATTCTGCCTTTACCTCAACATTTACATCAACAACGTCAGTGAAGTCACCGCTTATTGTGAATGTATCAGTTATCTCCTCGTCGCTTGTGTGGAAAACAGGTTCAATAGTGATATCCTTTCCGGCATCGAGAACTATTGTTGTATCTGATATAGTATCAGGGAGCATATATCTGCTGAACTTTACAGATATCTCACTTCCGTCATAGCTTATGTCAGTTACCTCAGGAGCTGATGTATTTGTGAGAGCGAAGTTAACTCCAGTCTGTGTCGGAGGTACGCTCAGCCATTCGCTTTCCTGCTGTTCGTAGCCTTCTGCGTTGCATACAACTTTCCATTCTCCCTCAGGAACTACCCATGCATAAGCTCCGGATTCGTCAGTGAGGAGAGGATTCTGCTGATCGTAGTCAGCAGCATCCCAGAGAACAGACTTGCCTTCTGCATCCATGCAGTATATCGTCATTTCAGCGCCGGCTACAGGGTTTGAAGGAGCGCCCTCGTATACGATACCGCTTGGATCAATGAGGAATCTTACATTTCCCGGACGTGAGAAGAACTCAGGAGCTTTATACAGCTCAGTTTCATTTTCTTTGAGTTCTACTGCCTTAGACTTTGTTACAATGATTATATTAAGAGTTCCGGGAGCGTAGTTTCCTTCCTTGAATTTGCCTGTAGCTGTCCATACGTCGTTTTCAGCATCGTACTCAGCCTGCATATAGCAAACCTCGTCAAACTTTGTGGATGTTATGTATACGCTGTCAACGTCAGCACTGTTGCTTATCTTGATGCTGAATGAGATATCCTTTTCAGGAATGTAGTACATTACAGGAGAAAGGCATTCTGTGAATACATTAGTTATATCCTTGTCTGCTTTATTACCGTTAACGCCTATCATAACGCTCTTGACAAGAGGCTTCTCCTTTGAGAATAATGCTGTTGCAGGCTCAGTTGAAGCATCGCCGTACTTTGCAGTAAATGTATACTTGTCGCCATCCTTGCTCTCAGGGAGAGTTGCTTCAAACTTGTACTTGCCGTTCTTTTCATTTGCCTCAGGAGATGCTATGAGCTTGTCTCCGAGGTAAACATCGACCTTCTTGCCCTTAGGACCTGTACCGCTTATCTCTATCTTGTTTGTGTTTATAACTGACGGTATGCTTATGCTGAGTTCATCTGCTGATATTTTCACTGAATCTATCGGCTCGCAGTAGTATATGCTGTCATGCCTGAACTCTAAGTCTGCATCTATATCGAATGAACCCGGCTGAGTTGTTACAACTGAGAATGTAAGATGTCCGTTAGGAGTATTGAACGGTATCTCAAGAGAAGTTGCCGTGTCAGTGTCTACAGTACCGGTATCAGTCTTGAAAGTATCAGGAAGAACAGTTACTCCCTCAGGCACAACAAGCTTGAGAGTATATTTCTCGTCAGTTGCATATTCAGCCTGTACTGAGAAATCAACGTCGATAGTGTTAACAGTACCGATAGCAGTGACCTCATTGTCGCACTTCATGTCAGAATCAGGTCTGATAAGGTGAATGAATCTCATATCCTTCAATGAGTAGCATTCATGGAAAGCACTTGGAGCAATGATGAAGTCATTGCCCTCGACATCTATCTCTGTAAGCTTGCGGCAGTTGCAGAACGCACTTGTATCTATCTCTTTCAGTGAAGCAAACTTAACACTTTCAAGGGAAGCGCAGTCACGGAATGTATTGAAGTCAATAGTATCGACTCCCTTGCCGAATTCTGCTGTTTTGAGGTACTTGCATTCCTCAAAGCATTTGTCTTTTACAGTAGTTACATTGTCAGGTATAGTCACTGATCTGAGACCTGAAGAGATGAAAACAGCTCTTCCAATTGTCTTTACGCTGTCAGGGATATCAATGCTTCTGAGGTTTTTGCAGCTATCGAAAGCATGGTCTGAAATAGTCTCAGTCGTAGAAGGCAGGATAACCTCTGAGAGTGAGTAACATCTTTCAAATATCTCATCAGGTATGGTCTTAGTGCCGTCAGCAAAAGTTGCCTTAACAACATCGCTGTATACAAATGCAACGTTTGCGCTTGTAAGAGTTGAAGGAAGTGTTATCTCTATAAGTCCTGTTTCTCTGAATGCG
>DEBW01000053.1:10895-11148 GCA_002348905.1 Ruminococcus flavefaciens
TAGTCTCCTATAGATGTTACTGTAAACGGGAGCACTACTTCTTCAAGGGCAGGAGATGTATCAAAAATGCCGTCAGGAACTTCGGCAGCACCGTCTGCGAATGTAACTTTTTTAAGTGATTCCGCATAGTTGAAAGCATAGTATGCAGATGTAAGAGTAGACGGAAGTGTTACCTCTGTAAGTCCTGTTTCTCTGAATGCGGACTGTCCTATTCTTGTGATCCCCTCATGGAAAGTGAACGAAGCAAGTTTCT
>DEBW01000055.1:0-5744 GCA_002348905.1 Ruminococcus flavefaciens
CTGTCCCACACCCTGCCAAAGGCGCTGCCTTTGGAATCCGGCAGGGAGCAAGCGGCTCCCTGCACCCACGCAATATAAAGTTACAGGTATTGACTTTACAGCGATAATATGTTATCATATCATTGCTTTTAAAAGCAATATGTGTTGTATCCTCGTATGAGGAACGATAACAGGAGGAAAAGATATGAAAAAGAAATTTGACACAAAATCACTCGTGCTTCTTGGTCTGCTGACGGCGATAGTGCTGATATTCTCCATGACACCTATAGGAAGCATACCGGTAGGACCGTTGTCTATCACTCTCAACATAATACCTATAGCGATCGCAGGTATGACTTTTGGTCCGTGGGGAGGTCTTATCATAGGCACAGTCTTCGGAATATTCAGCTTTTTGCAGTGCTACGGCATAGGTCAGCCAAGTGCTATGGGAGCAACTCTTGCAGCTATAAACCCTGTACTTGCGTGTGTACAGAGAGTAGTCCCAAGAGCACTTGATGGTCTGCTGGTCGGATTAATATACAAGGGCGTTACAAAGCTTAAATCAAAACGTGCATATTACGCCATAGCCGGCGTTGTGACCTCGCTTTTCGGAACAGCATTGTTTCTTTCGGTAATGCAGTTCATATTCTCGCACAAGGTAATAGGTGAGGACGGCACGACTTCATGGGTTCGTGACAAGGCAATGGAGGACTTTGTTACTTCCGGCGGACTTTTCGCATATGTATGCATCATAACAGCACTCCTGCTTTTCTGTATAGGTTATCTGCTTGTAAGCGGAAAAAAACTTACACGTATGCAGGTTTCAGCGGCAGTTACAGGCTTTTGCTCGGCGCTTTTCAATACGATATTCTTTATGTCGGCACTTGTTTTGCTTTTTGGAAATACCGATTATGTAAGAGGTCTTATCGACGACAAGGGAAACGGAAATGTACTGCTTTTCGTAGTGGTATTAGTCGGAGTGAATGCCCTCTTTGAAATGGTAGTTTGTACCATAGTTACTACAGGTGTAGGCTCGGCACTCAATAAAGCCAAGCTTATCGAAGGTCCGAAGGGCGAAGAATGATATCAGGGGCGCACGATATGTGCGCCCTTTGTTTATACAGTCGATATGAACAAAATGTTAATTGTGCAGATGTGGTATTGATACTTGCAGATTTTGGATATATAATAAATGTATAATTGATTCTTTGGTGCGAGGAGGTCGATATTATGAAAAAGTTTTTATCATTATTGCTTGGCGGAGTTCTCAGCATTTCATCTATGGTTTCCGCAGGTACTTCTGCAATTGCTGCTGATACTGATGAGACCGGAGGTTTTACTTTAGAGGAGGTCGAAGCTTCTGAGATAAAGCCTGTGCTTTCTGTTTCAGTTGATGATGTAAAAGGCGGAAAGGTTTTTGATCTTGCAGATGCTGCCGGAAAGAAAGTCCACGTAAAACTGGATGTAAAAGGTGCGGATAAGAAGTACTGTTCCACGCAGATATGGTTTTTTTATGATGCGTCACTTAAAATTGAGATGAATCAGTTCGGAGAGCTTGACATAGAAAAAGGAAATGCGCTGAAAGGGCTGTCCGGAAGTTTTCCCGAAGCGGTCGATGCAAAAGAAGCTGACGGCAGAGCAATGAACGGTCTGTTTTTAAGCTCTATGGGAAAGGGAGACTACGGTCTTGACGGAACTATGTGGGAGTTTGACCTCGTTGTTCCGGCTGACGCAAAGGCAGGAGACATATTCCCGATAGATATAAGGTATAACTACGGGAGAGGGTACGGCTTGTTCATAAATAATATTTCCGACAAAAAAGGCGAGCTGATGAGCGCCTACGCCTTTACAAAGGGAATATACAACAAGACGTATAACAATAATTTTACAGCTTCTGCCGAAAATACAGAAAAATGTCCGGCTCTTGCAGTCATAGACAAAAGTTATGATGCGTATATCGCAATTGCAGGCGGTCAGCCGGCGGTAACTGCAACGACTGTTACAACTTCAACAAAGTCCGCAGATAAGCTGTTTTACGGCGATGCCAATACTGACGGCAAAGTATCGGTAGCCGATGCAGTAGCAATACTCCAGCACCTCGGAAACCGTGACAGATACGGCTTGAAAGGGCAGGGGCTTGTCAATGCTGATGTTGACGGAAATGCAGGCATAACCGGAAAAGATGCTCTCGTTATACAGCAGGTAGATGCCGGACTTATCAAGGCTGAGGAATTGCCGGTAAGGGCACGTTGATTCTTTTAAATAAAAATTATCGGATGACAAATGCTCGTCCGTTTATTTTGTTGAAAAAGTATAATTTACTCAAAATTGCAACACGGACGGCGAATCGCCGTCCCTACAATTGGAAATTTACCGTTGTTTTTGTAGGGACGACCATTGGTCGTCCGCTAATTTTACTGCAAATATTATGTTTACTGACAGACTGATTGTACAACTGTTGGCTGTACGTTTTATTTTTGAATGAATCAAAACAAATTAATATTTCTAACCAATAAAATTGAATCCTATGGATTTCTATTTTTCAGTGCTTGAAAAAGTGCCTGTAATGTGTTATAATAATATTTGTATGCATTTTGAAATGAAAGGGAGCTGCCTATGAAACTTCTTGCAATAGACGGAAACAGTATCCTTAACCGTGCATTTTACGGTATAAAGCTGCTTTCCAATAAAAAAGGCGTATTCACGAATGCTATTTTCGGCTTTATGAATATCTACATGAAAAATTTCGACGACGTAAAGCCGGATGCTGTAGCTGTGGCTTTTGACCTGAAAGCGCCGACTTTCCGTCATAAGGCTGCCGAATACTACAAAGCCAACAGAAAGGGTATGCCTGAGGAGCTTGCCCAGCAGCTTCCGCTTATAAAGGAGCTTCTGACACTTCTCGGAATAAAGGTAGTGGAGTGCGAGGGATACGAGGCTGACGATATCTTAGGTACTCTCTCAAAGGCTTGCAGCAACAGCAATAACGAGTGCTATGTGCTGACTGGCGACCGTGACAGCTTGCAGCTTATCGACGATAAGGTGACAGTCCTTCTCGCTACGAACAAGGAGACTATACACTACACTCCTGAGCGATTCAGAGATGACTACGGCTTTGAGCCGATACGCCTGATAGACCTTAAAGCGCTTATGGGCGATACTTCCGACAATATCCCCGGAGTTAAGGGCATAGGCGAAAAGACGGCTTCAAACCTTATAAAGGAGTTCGGCACTCTTGAAGGTGTCTACGCCGGTTATGCAGATTCCGGACTTACAAAGGGCGTGAAAGCCAAGCTTGCAGACGGAGAAGCTTCTGCAAAGGAGAGCAAGTGGCTTGCGACGATAGTGCGTGATGCTCCGATAAATACAACACTTGATGATTACCTCATCGGCGAGCCTGATACTGCCGGAGTGAGCCGTCTGCTGACTGAGCTTGAAATGTACAAGCTTCTTGATAAGCTCAATATTTCGGCATCTGAGAGCGAAGCAGCCGTGCCGGAGCAAGAGCAGGAAAAGTATGAGCCGATAGAAGTTACTGAATCCGCCCTTACTGAGGAAGCTATTGATAAATTTGAGAACGTGAGCTACCTTTTTGACGGCGAAAAGCTCATGGTACGCTGCGAAACTACAGTTTATACCACCTCTGACGAGGATATGATAAGCAGGTATTTTGCGTCAGACTGCGAGAAGATAACAAACGATGCAAAACCTCATTACCGCTGGGCGATGTCACACGGCGTAGAACTGAAAAATCTGAAAAGTGACCTCTCTATCTGCGGTTATCTGCTCAACAGTTCCGCATCTGATTACACTATCGAAAAACTCTGCGCTGAGTACGGAGTACACTATTGCAGTGAAAACGGCGAATTTGCCGACCTTGTCTCCCTTGAAGGGATCGTGAAAAAACTCCGTGCGGAGATAGAAAAAGAGGGTATGACCTCGCTTCTTGAAAATATCGAGATGCCGCTCACGGAAGTTCTTGCTTCTATGGAGCATTTTGGCGTTAAGATAACTCAGGAGGGCGTTAAGGAGTTCGGCGTTGAGCTTACTGAGATGATAGAGGAAACTCAGCAAATGGTCTATGACGATGCCGGACACGAGTTTAATATAGCTTCCCCGAAACAGCTTGGTACAGTCCTCTTTGAGGAGCTTGGACTTCCTGCAAAGAAAAAGACAAAGAGCGGTTACTCAACAAATGCTGAGGTACTGGAAGAACTGCGAAATCAGTCGCCGATAGTGGACAATGTCCTGAAATACCGCCAGTATACCAAACTCAATTCGACCTATGTTGTCGGACTTCTCGACAAAGTTGCCGCTGACGGCAGGATACACACCTGTTTCAAGCAGACTGAAACTCGTACAGGACGTATTTCTTCCACTGAGCCGAATGTACAGAATATTCCAGTCCGTACAGAACTTGGCTCGCAGATGCGAAAATTCTTCATTGCTGACGAGGGAAAAGTCCTCATAGATGCCGACTACAGCCAGATAGAGCTGAGAGTAATGGCTCACCTCTGCGGCGACAAGAATATGATAGAAGCCTTCAACTCCGGCGAGGACATCCATACCTCAACGGCTTCACAGGTTTTTGATATGCCGGCTATAATGGTCACTCCCGAAATGAGAAGTGCTGCTAAGGCTGTAAATTTCGGCATAATCTACGGTATCGGAGCATTTTCGCTCTCTAAGGATATCAATACTTCTGTTGCACAGGCTAAGAAATATATAGCAGATTATCTTGCGAAGTACCCGAAAGTCAACAAGTTCATGGAAGATACTGTTGACGATGCGATAAAAACAGGCTCAGTCACAACCATGTTCGGGCGCAAGCGCCGTATACCTGAGCTTTCATCTTCAAATAAGATGTTACAGGCTGCCGGAAAGCGTATAGCCATGAATACTCCGGTGCAGGGGACTGCTGCCGACCTGATAAAGATAGCTATGATAAACGTTTATCGCCGTCTTAAAGCTGAAAACCTCAATGCAGAGCTTATCTTGCAGGTACACGATGAACTTATCATAGAGTCTGATATTTCGTGCGCTGAACGTGCTGCTGAGATACTCAGAGAGGAAATGCAGGGTGTTTATGATATGAAAGTACCGCTTGCTGTGGACGTACATTCCGGCAGCAGTTGGTATGATGCAAAGGGCTGATGCTATGGAGATAATCAGAGTTAAAGGTGATTCTCCGCCGGAAGTTTTTGAAAAAATGTCGGCGATAGACATTGCGTGTATCGGAAGCGAAGGCTGGTCTGCTGAGGCTTTCTGCGAAGAAGCCTGCCAGCCGGACGGAATAGTGCTTGCAGCTTTTATGGATGAGGTCATGGCTGGTATACTTGTCGGATTTACTGCTTCTGATACCGGTGAGATACTTTCAGTTGCGACAGCTCAGGAATTTCGCAGAAAAGGTGTTGCAAGAGCGCTTATGACGGAATTTTTCAGACTTGTTCCTGCTGAGACTGAGAATATCGCTCTTGAAGTCAGACAGTCAAATGCTTCTGCAATAAAGCTTTATGAGAGTTTCGAATTTGAAAAAGCAGGCGTAAGAAAGAGACTTTACCGTGATCCTGTTGAAGATGCAGACGTTATGGTAAAGAAGCTGTGAGAAATCAGATTTAAGAACTCAGATCTCAGAACTCAGAGCGCAGAGGTATTGCCGCTAAATAAATCAGTTGCGTAAAATACACAGAATTCGGGGTGCAGGGGACTGCGTTCCCTGCCGGAGTCCAGAGGCAGCGCCTCTGGCAGGGTGTGGGACAGCGTCC
>DEBW01000055.1:5837-18239 GCA_002348905.1 Ruminococcus flavefaciens
TGCAGCTCTGCTGTAGAGAGTTTCCTCCTAGCAAAGAAAGCGTGTAAGTTGATTTGCAGGCAAATCAACGTGCCTGATAGAAAAAGCCGATTTTATTATAAATCCAAGAACGCCTTTTCAGCGTTCTGATAGTGTAAATTTTATAAGAGGAAGATGAATATGCTTATCTTAGGAATAGAAAGCTCATGCGACGAGACTGCCGCAAGCGTTATCGAGGACTGCCGTACAATACGTTCGTCAGTCATATCAACTCAGATAGAAGAACATAAAAAATACGGCGGAGTTGTGCCGGAAATAGCTTCACGCCGTCACTGTGAGAATATACTCGGAGTTACAAGAAAGGCTCTTGATGATGCCGGAGTTACTCTCGCAGACCTTGACGGTATCGCCGTTACATATGCCCCCGGACTTATTGGCGCTCTCCTTGTAGGCGTTAATTTTGCAAAGGGACTTGCCCTTGCATCGGGAAAGCCGCTTGTGCCGGTACACCATATAGCCGGTCATATTGCTACAAACTACCTCAGCCACCCCGACCTTGAACCGCCGTACCTCTGTCTTGTAGCAAGCGGAGGTCACAGCCACATCATCGAGGTGCTGAGCTATACCAAATTCCGTGTTGTAGGACGTACCCGTGACGATGCGGCAGGCGAGTGCTTCGACAAATGTGCCCGTGCAATGGGATTCCCGTATCCCGGCGGAGTTCATGTTGACAACGCTGCACAGTCAGGCAATCCGAAAGCGTTCAAGCTCCCACATCCGGCAGTTGCAGGAAACGAATTTGATTTCAGCTTCTCAGGACTTAAAACCAATGTGATAAATCTGCTTCACCATGCTGAGCAGAAAGGCGAGGACATCAATAAAAATGACCTCTCCGCAAGTTTGCAGGCAACGATAGCTGAGATACTCACTGACAGGACTATCCGTGCGGCGGAAGCTCTTGGATACAAGAAAGTTGCTCTTGCAGGCGGAGTTTCTGCAAATTCCGGAGTACGTGCGGCTCTTTCGGAAGCCTGTGCAAAGAAGGGCTACAGCTTCTTCATGCCTGAGAAGTACCTTTGCGGCGATAACGGCGCTATGATAGGATGTCAGGGAAGCTACAACCTTAAAGCAGGAATTACCGCTGACGAGAGCCTTAATGCTATTGCAACGCTCTCAATGGATGAAATATAACGGAGGAAGATACATGAAAAGATTTTTAGCGGCAGTTTTTGCCGGAGCTATGGCTCTTACAGCTCTTACAGGATGCGAGGACATCTTCAATCCGCCCGTTGAGGAAGAAAGTTCAAGCAGAATGGAGCGTGTAAGCTCATCTGTTATTGATCCTGCCATTATCGGCACATGGAAAAACGATGTCAGCGGCTATATATTCGGAGAAAACAGAAAAGTTTCCCTTCCTATGGACTTTACTGCATCAGCTCATTTCAACAAGGACGGTTCTTTTACCGCTGAGGGTGTTGAGATTTCAAAAGATGAGGTGGACTTTGACGGTACGAACCTCAAAGTTACACATGATTTCGGCGGAGATGAAGAAAGTTCCGAAAGCGAAGAAGATACCGTACTTCTCGATATGACCAGAAAAGGCTCTGCTGATAAGAGCAGCTTTGACGGCACTTACAAGCTAAGCGGCGGTTCTTATCTCGAAATGATAGCTGATAACCTCGGTATCGACTATGATAAAATTGATGTTGAAGCTGAAATTGACGGCGAAAACTTCCGCATAACCGTTGTGGACTACTGCCTTTACGAAACTCTCGGAGATTCACTTGAACTTTTCAGCGAGAATATGCAGTACGTTGATGAAAATGCAAACGCTGTAAAGTATACTTACAAGATAGACGGTGATACACTTACTCTCACTTATGCTACAGGTGAGACAGAAGTGCTTACAAAAGCTGAATAAAAGGAGAAAAATATGAAAAGATCTGTTATTGCGGCAGTTTTATGTATAGCTGCGCTTTCGCTCGCTTCATGCAGCAGTAATAAGTCACAGGAGAGCAGCCGTGATTATGTACCGGCTGAAAATGCGGTGACTGATACCACTGAGGCTGAAACAGAAGAAGAATTCCATGAGAGACACGACTATTCTGACGGTATTCTCATCGGAAGATGGCATGGATATGACGCTGATATCATTTTCCAGGAGGACGGTAATGTCTCAGCTTCATATGATATTTCTGATGTTATGCTTTTCAACTCTGACGGTACTTTTATGTTCGACGGAACAGAGTACGCTAAGGATACTGTTGAGTATGACGGAAAGACTCTCAAAGTTACCATTGATGATGAGGGAGACAAAGTTGAACTCCTTGCTCTTGAAAGAATTGGCGAACCCGATGCTACTGCTCAGGTTTTTGACGGCGAATACAACATAACAAGCGAAGTTGTCAAAGATATGCTTGCAGGCTATATTGGCTGTGAGAATGACGATATCGACCTTAGGATCGTTATAAAATATGGCAAATGCAGCCTTTTTGCAAAGGATTTCACAAAGTACAAGCAGAGCGGAGACACTGTTGATTTCGACGGCGAGACCTTGGAGTTAGGCGGATTCAGCTATAATATGGATGAACCATGCACATTCGTTTACGAGGACAATATACTCGTGATATACAATAGCGAAGGCGTTTTCGAGGCGTTCACAAGATATTATGAATCAAAGGATGAACCGGAAACAACTGAGGCTTCGGAAACTTCTGAGACATCAGAAGATATTGATGAAGTTTCTGAAAGTGACTGATAAATATCAAAGGCGGAAGGACAAAATAACGTCTTTCAGCTTGCCGGAAAAGTCAAATTTTAATGTTGAATAATGGGCTGTCGAGGACGCCAGCCCCTACAATTTGCCTATTCTTCGTAAGTATATTTGTAGGGGACGGCGTCCTCGACGTCCCTGAAATAAATTTTAGGCGGTATAACTAAATGCCGCCTTTTTAATGTCTGAAAGAAATTTAATGTTTCTGATACACTGACTGTTCATACATTTAATTTTTGTTTTACCGTGATAAAACAACTGGATATCTATTGACAGAACTATAAAAAAAGTGTATAATAATTATGTTGTATTTATTTGCAGAAATATTACTTTTGGGCAGTAATTGCAGCTTTGTTTTAAATCATTTTTCCGTCTGCCAAAAATATAGATATGCGGCGGTTAATGAGATATATGAACAAATAACGGACGTTATGTCCAATATTTCGGGAATTTCCCCTGTGGGAACTCTTTTCAATATATTTTACAAATGAATAAAATGATGCAGCACTTACCGCTTGAAGTAGTAATGAGTTTTATGATACAAACTACATCTACGAAAAGGAGGTAATGCACTGTATGGATCCTATAATCGTGATAGTTCTTATCCTTGCAGCTCTTGCTGTCGGTGTCGGGATAGGCTATGCCCTTTTCTACAAGAAAGGTCTTGCTGCCGGTATCGAACAGCGTAAGCGTGACGCTGAAACTATGCTCGGTTCTGCTGAACAGCAGGCTGCACGTATAGTAGAGGACGCTGAAAAGGACGCTGACAATAAGAAGAAAAGCGCTCTTATCGAAGCCAAGGATGAGATACATAAACTCCGCACTGAGGCGGATAAGGAGATAAAGGACCGCAGAGCTGAGCTGTCCCGTCAGGAAAGACGTATGCAGCAAAAAGAGGAAAATCTCGATAAGAAAACCGATAACCTTGAAAAGAAAGAGGATACTCTTAATCAGAAGATAAAGAGTGCCGACGAAAAACTCAAGGAAGCTGAGCAGATAAAGAAGTCTCAGATGGACATTTTAGAGAGAATTTCCGAATTTACAAAGGATCAGGCTAAGGAGTATATCCTCTCTACCCTTGAGGACGATCTCGTTCACGAAAAGGCTGTAAAGGTCGCTGCTTATGAACAGATACTCAAGGATGAGTGCAACGAAAAGGCAAGAAGCTATATATCCCTCGCTATCGCTAAGGTAGCAGCAGATCAGGTTTCAGAAGCTGCCGTTTCTGTAGTTCCTCTTCCAAATGACGAAATGAAAGGAAGGATCATCGGCAGAGAGGGCCGTAATATACGTACCCTTGAAACTCTTACCGGTGTTGACCTTATTATCGACGACACACCAGAGGCTATTACACTTTCATGTTTCGACCAGATACGCAGAGAGGTCGCAAGGATCGCTCTCGAAAAGCTTATTGCTGACGGACGTATCCACCCGACACGTATCGAGGAAATGGTCGATAAGGCTCGCCGTGAGGTAGAGTACCGCATCAAGCAGGAAGGTGAAAGAGCCGTTATCGAGACTAATGTACACGGTCTCAATCACGAGCTTATCAAGCTCCTCGGAAGACTTAAATTCCGTACAAGCTACAGACAGAACGTACTTGACCACTCTATCGAGGTCGCAAAACTCTGCGGAGTTCTTGCTTCCGAACTTGGCGTTGATGCTAATATGGCAAGACGTGCCGGACTTCTCCACGATATCGGTAAGGCGCTTACATCTGAGATCGAAGGCTCACACGTTCAGATAGGTGTTGATGTATGTAAGAAGTATAACGAAAATCCTATCGTTATCCATGCTGTTGAAGCTCACCACAACGATGTTGAGCCTAAGACAGTTATCGCCTGCATCGTTCAGGCTGCCGACGCTATTTCCGCTGCAAGACCTGCTGCAAGAAGCGAGAACTACGAAAGCTATATCAAGCGTCTCCAGAAACTTGAGGAGATATGCACATCCTATGAGGGTGTTGAGAAGTGCTTCGCTGTTCAGGCAGGCCGTGAAGTCAGGATCATGGTCGTTCCGGAAGTTATCAACGACGAGAAAATGGTTCTTGTTGCAAGACAGATCGCTCAGCAGATCGAAACTGAAATGGATTACCCCGGACAGATCAAAGTCAATCTCATTCGAGAAAGCAGAGTTACTGACTACGCAAAATAAGCGTTCAGCTGCGGACGGTTACCGTCCGCAGCTATTTTTATACTATATTTTCCGATATTATAATTTCCGTTTGAAGGAGTTACTGTTATGAAAAGAACCGGCAAAGCATTTGCGGCTGTTCTTGCAGCCGGACTTGCAGTATCTTCAGTTTTACCTGCATCATTGACAGCTTCTGCTAAATGGCAGAGAATATTCTATCTTGGTGACCTCAACGGCGATGACATATTTTCAGTTGCCGACCTCGTTATACTTTCAAAATATCTCCTCGGCGCAGATTCTATGCCGGAGACAGGCGTATATAATATCAAAGGCAATTACTACCTTTCCGGCAGGCGGGATGAGATAGCGAGCCTTACCAATGACGATATCCGCATCGGTTCGGAGTATCTCCAGAAGGCGGATATAGACGAGAACGGCGTTGTCGATACCTTTGACCTTGTAGCCCTTCGTAAGGTGCTTTTAAACGGCGATGATAAAAAGCTTGTCTACGAATGGACACCGGACATCGTTGAACCGCTTGATCCTGTTGATGCTCCGATATACGACCTGTACGGCTCTCTGCCGTCAAAGGGAGATGCCCGTGTTGCTGTATTCTACGTTGATTTTCCCGACTGCAAGCACAGCTACTATCCTTCAATGGACGAGGTTGAAAAATACCTTTTCGGAGAGGCTGATGAATACAGCGTGAATTACCCATATGAAAGCATAGCAGCTTTCTATGACCGCTCCTCAAAGGGCACTATCAGGCTCAGCGGAGAAGCATACAGCTACAGCGCAAAGAATAATATCTCAGCATATGAAGGAGATGTTTTCCACATTGACATAATAAACGAAGTCCTTGAAGCCTATGATGATGTCATTGATTTCAACGATTTTGACGCTGACAAGGACGGCGTTATTGATTCGGTACTCATCGTTGTGCCAGCAACCGCAGGAAAGGACAACTGGTGGCCTACATCCGGCGGTTACGGCGGAAATAAAAGCAAGAACAAGCATGACGGTCTTACTATCGGACACGTTATCGTGGGAAATGCTGCTGTAAATGCAGAAAATTCCTATAAAAACTTCTGCACGACCTATTGCCACGAACTCGGACACTGCATGGGACTGCCGGACTATTACCTTTATAATACCGATGATTTCCAGGGTATGCACGGTTCAGGCGGCTTTGAACTTATGGATGACGCTATCGGAGACTTCGGAGCAGCTTCAAAGCTTATGCTTGGCTGGTACGGCGAAGATCAGGTGAGCGTATTTGATACCTCACAGGCTGAGCAGACTTTCACCCTTTACAATAATGAGACTGACGACGGAAACTGTGTTATCATACCATGCGGAACGCTTGCAGACAAGTACCGTTCAGAGTTTTTCATTATTGAGTACGCCACCCTTGACAACAATAACAGCCGTCTTGCTTCTGACAGAGTATGGCAGCGTACAGGAAGCGGTGTACGTGTATACCATGTTGAAGCTACTCTTGATAGTAACTATACTTATCCGAGCTGGAAGTATTCAACTGCAAATGATGAGGAGACCAACTACGGCAAAGGCAGACGCTTCATACGTCTTGTCAACGACAATGGCAGTGACCAGACTGATAACCTTTTCCATGAAGGAGATGTCATCAACGGAAGTATTACCGGTTTCGGCTGGTATGATGATTACGGCAATGTGACTGTTGACTCCGGTTTTACGGTCAATGTCGGAAGCGTGAACGGTGATTCATGCACAATAACGATATCACACTAAGAGAAAGGCAGTGTATTATGGCAAAACAATTATTCAACTCCTCTGAGAGCTCAAATTTCATACTTAACCTTACAGAAGAAAAATATGCGAAACTCGCATCTATCGGCATGATAACAGCATTCATCGCATCATCCCTTGCAACTGTTGTGCCTATTGTAACAAAGAATTACGGCTATTATGTGCTGTCTGCGGCAGGTCTTGCAACGGGCGGAGTAATATGCATGATAGTTGCTATTATTGCCCTTATGAAGAAGTACATCACAAAGAGTCAGCTCTTTCCTGTATGTGCATTTGCTGCAATGACTCTCTGGGGAGTTGCTGCACTGTTCAATTCATACGATATAAACATCGGATTCTATGGCTATGCAGGCAGAGGTGAAGGTCTGCTCTCAACATTTTTCTACCTCAGCTTTTTTGTTGCGGCTGCTTCAATAAGACGCAGCAAGGCAGTAAACTCCGTTTTCTATGGTCTGACAGCAGCAGGTCTGCTCAATTCAGCTGTAGGACTTGTACAGGTGTTTACCGGAGAATTTTCTCATTACCGCATGATATCTTTTGATATACAGGCGAATGCGGCTTCCGGACTTGCACAGTCTCCGCTTTTCCTTGCAATGCTTCTTACTATGTCGCTCATAGCATCCCTCATAGCATTTGTAAGCTTTGAAAGCAGGGGAAAGAAGATATTTTTCCTTATTTCAGCCTGTATATTCTCATTTACAATGATGTTTACATATTCTCTTATCGGAGTTTGCGGAGCTGCTCTTGCTGTTGTCATAACAATAGTGTATGTGTTTGCTTCAAAGGCTAAAAAAGTGAATATTGCGTCTGTACTCGCAGTAATAGCACCGGCTGCCGCTGCTGTACTTCTTGTAAATGCAGGTGCTATAGGTCTGCTTGAGAAGTATGAGCTTCACGACGGAGATATACTCTGGTTTGCTGACTCATACTTCAGACTTTCAGCAAGCGGCGCACCTGATTCAAATAAAGTTGACCTCAGCGATACTTATGATGTATATTACACTCTCAACCGCAAGACCATGAACATTATCAGCGCACATCCTCTTACCGGTACAGGTCAGGATCAGCTCGTGTTCCCGCAGCTTTATACAACAGGCATCTACACCGAGGAGGACAACCCTGATATAAGCGACATCATATCCGAGAATACCGGCACTTTTGACAGGGTATACAATGAATATCTCAATACCGCTGCTACAAGAGGAGCNNGAGTACCGGCTGCTGTATGTCTCGTTGCAGTTATACTGTCCGTTCTTTTTATCAGCGGAAAGAGATTCAAGAAGGGAAGCGCTCCTGAAAAGGCGATGTTCCTGCTCACTCTCAGCGGCGCACTGATATACCTCATAGGATGCAGCAATACCGTATTTGCACCTGTATTCTGGTGCATTGCCGGCTGTGCGATAGCTCAGATAAAAGACGAACCTGAAAAGGTAGTTGTGAAAGCTGAGGAAACTGCGGCTGAAGCTGCTGAAAAGGAATAATTACGAAATTTAAATGATTTTTCCGGGCGCACATTTTGTGCGCCTTTTTTCTGCACATGATATATAAAAATTCGCTTTGCAGGTCTTAATTTCTACTTTGTGACAAGGCTTTTTTCTGAAAAACTGTTGAATTTTTGAAGAGTATATGTTATACTTATAAAAGCGTATTTTTTTCGGTAAAATATTTTTATCGTATCATATTTGTTTATTCTGCGGAATATTATGACTGGAGGCATATTTATGATAGATCAGAATATATTTTTAACAATGGCTCAGGGCGAGATAGAAAATGCTAACCTTTTCCCATTCCCGTTCTGGATGCATATCACCTTTGCTGCTATAGCACTGGTGTTCTTTGCTTTCCGCTTCTTCTTTGACAAGAAGCCCTATCAGCTCATATTTGCCGCAGCTGTACCTTTCTCACTTACTCTCTGGGCTTCCGAAAGCAGAACATGGTTCTACATAGTCGGAGCTATCGAGCTTGTGCTCATACTCTTAGCACTTATCTCTACATTTATATTCAAAGACAAAAAGCCAGCCGAAACTCCGGCGGCAGAAGATAAGAATGATCCGGAGGAATAAGATATGAAAATTGCAGTCCTCGACTGGTATACAGTCAGCGTAAGCGGCGATATAACCACAGAAGAACTTGAAAAATTCGGCGAAGTCAAGGTGATATCCCTCACAAAGCCGGAGGAAACTGCCGCTAATATAGGCGATGCTGACATTGTCCTCTGTAACAAGGTGCTTATTACAAAAGAGGTAATGGACAGTTGTCCGAATCTTAAATATGTCGGACTTTTTGCGACCGGCTACAATAATGTTGACGTTGAGTATGCCGCAAAGAAGGGCATAACAGTCTGCAACGCCGGACAGTATTCAACAAATGCCGTAGCACAGCAGGTATTTGCATATATCCTTGACAGATACAGCCGTGTCCGTGACTACGATAACGCTGTAAAAGCCGGTGAATGGGAACGTTCTCCCGCATTTTCATACTTCCCTATACCTACAGCAGAGCTTGCAGGACGTACCCTTGCAATAGTCGGCTACGGTTCAATAGGCAGGCGTGTTGCTGAACTTGGAAAGGCTTTCGGCATGAATATCATAGTAAGTACACGTACAAAGCCGGCTGACTGCCCGTATGAAGTCACCGACATTATGACAGCCGCTGAAAAGGCTGATATCATAACCTTCCACTGTCCTCTTACACCACAGACAAAAGGCATGGTCAACAAGGAGCTTCTCAGCGTTATGAAGCCTGATGCGGTACTTATCAATACTTCAAGAGGTCCTGTGGTAAACGAGGCAGACCTCGCAGAAGCTCTCAATAACGGCACTATCGCAGCAGCTTATCTCGATGTACTGGAAAAAGAGCCTATGTCACCGGATACTCCTATAAAGCAGGCTAAGAACTGCACAATAACTCCTCATACCGCATGGGCGGCATTTGAGACAAGAAAGCGTCTTGTTGACATCGTTTGCAGTAACATAAACGCCTGGATGAACGGCAAACCTGAAAATAAAGTTAACTGAAAGAAGTATAGAAATGAGAAATATTTCCGAAAAAAAGAGAATAGTAATAAAACTGGGCACTTCTACCCTTGCCCATAAAACAGGAAAACTCAATATACGCCGCATGACTAATCTTGTGCGTGTTATATCCGACCTCCACAACTCAGGCAAGGAGATAATAATGGTATCCTCCGGCGCTGTAGGTCTTGGTGCAGGAAAACTCGGACTCCCTGAAAAGCCGAAGGATACAAAAATGAAACAGGCAGTTGCAGCTATCGGTCAGTGCGAGCTTATGCACGTATATGACGATATGTTTGCAAAGTACAGTGTTACTGTGGGACAGATACTTCTCACAAAGACTATCATAAATAACCCGAGCCACTGTGAAAACTTCAAGAATACCGTCGAGAACCTTGTACAGATGGACGTTATCCCTATCGTTAACGAGAACGATACTATAGCTATTGATGAGCTGGAGCTTGAAATAGGTGAGAATGACTCCCTTTCTGCTCTCGTTGCAGAGCTTTCAGGAGCTGACCTTCTGCTCATACTCTCAGATATAGACGGTCTTTATACTGACGATCCACGTACAAACCCCGATGCTGAGCCGATATACGTTGTCGAGGAGATAACTCCTGAGATAGAGAGCGTTGCAGGCGGTGCAGGCACAAGTCTCGGCACAGGCGGAATGTCAACAAAGATAAACGCCGCTAAGATAGCTACAGAAGCAGGCATAGACATGGTGATAATGAACGGCAAAGATCCTGAAAAGCTCTATGACCTCTTTGAAGATAAAGAAATAGGTACTATATTCAAGGCTAAGAAGTAAATTTATGAGGTGAATACTATGAGTTATACACTTGAACTTGGAAAAAAGGCAAAGGCTGCTGAACCGATAATTGCTCAGGCAGGTACAAGAAAGAAGAACGAAGCTCTTGCAGCTATATCAAAGGCTCTTATAGAAAATACTGCCCTTATCATAGCTGAAAATGCCAAGGACTTAAAGGCTGCTGACGAGAACGGTATGTCAGAAGCTAAAAAGGACAGACTTAAACTTGACGAAAACCGCATTGCCGGTATCGCTAAGGGAGTTGACGAGATAATCGCTCTCGGCGATCCTATCGGACAGATAACTGACGGCTTTACCCGTCCTAACGGTCTGAGAATAACCAAAACCCGTGTACCGCTCGGAGTTATCGGCATAATTTTCGAGTCACGCCCGAATGTTACTGTTGATGCTGCTGCACTCTGTCTCAAGGCAGGCAATGTTGTTATACTCAAAGGCGGCAAGGAGGCTATAAACTCCAATGTATGCCTCGGAAACATCATGAGAAAAGCTGTTGAGAGCGTAGGTCTGCCGGCTGATATCATTCAGGTAGTTGAGAATACTTCCCGTGAGACTACCAACGAGCTTATGAAGCTTAACGGCTATGTTGACGTTCTTATCCCAAGAGGAAGCGCAAATCTCATACAGGCTGTTGTTAATAATGCATCTGTACCTGTTATCGAAACAGGCGCAGGCAACTGCCACGTTTACGTTGACGCTTCTGCTGACCTTGATATGGCTGTAGAGATAACCGACAACGCTAAAACACAGCGTCCTTCTGTATGCAACGCTATCGAGAGCCTTCTTGTACATAAGGATATCGCAGACAAGTTCCTGCCTATGATAGCTGAGAGGTTCAAGTCCCACAGCGTAAAGATATACGGCTGCGACAAGACTCGTGAGATACTCGGCGCTGATATCGAAAAGGCTACTGAAACTGAGTACGCTACAGAGTTCAATGACTTCATCATTGCTGTAAAGGTCGTTGACGATATCGATGAGGCTATCGCTCATATCAGAAAGTACAGCACCAGACATTCTGAGTGCATAGTTACAAAGTCACTCGATGCTGCAAATAAATTCCAGCATGAGGTAGACGCTGCCGCTGTTTACGTAAACGCTTCCACTCGTTTTACTGACGGCGGAGAGTTCGGTTTCGGAGCTGAGATAGGAATATCCACTCAGAAGCTCCACGCAAGAGGCCCTATGGGACTTACCGAGCTTACTACTATGAAATATCTTATCAATGGTGACGGTCAGATAAGATAATCAATATCATCAGGAGGTAAACATGGCTATCAGAAAAGATATTGACGATATGCTGAAAAACCTTAAAGGAAATGAACCGGAAAAGCCTGCACAGAATGCAGCTTCGGAATCATCTCCGTTAAACAGAACCGACAAAATAGACATAATGTCTGTAGATGAACTGCTCAATTCTCTTACACATCCGAGCAAACCGGCTGAAAAGCCTGTACCCGATGCTCCGGAACCGGAAAAGCCGAAGAGAAAGAGAATAGTCATCTCAGGCGAACTCCCCGACTATGAGGCTATACGTGCAGCAGAGCTTGAAAAAGACCGAATAGCTGCCGAGAAGAAAGCGGCTGAGGAAGCTGCTGAGAAGGCACGCATCGAAGCTGAGAGAAAAGCAGCTGAAGAAGCTATTGAAAAAGCTCGTCTCGAAGCCGAAAAACGGGCAGCCGAGGAGGCTGCTGAAATGGCTCGCCTTGAAGCCGAGAGAAAGGCTGCTGAGGAAGCGGCTGAAAGAGCACGTATCGAAGCCGAGAGACAAGCAGCCGAAGAAGCTGCTGAGAAGGCACGTATCGAGGCTGAGAAAAAGGCAGCCGAAGAAGCAGCTGAAAGAGCACGTATCGAAGCCGAGAGAAAGGCTGCCGAAGAAGCCATTG
>DEBW01000055.1:18376-20851 GCA_002348905.1 Ruminococcus flavefaciens
GCCATTGAAAAGGCACGTATCGAAGCTGAAAGAAGAGCAGCCGAGGAAGCTGCTGAAATGGCTCGTCTTGAAGCTGAAAAGACTCTTGTTTCATTCGAGGAGGAACTTAATGTTGTTTCTTCATCTGCTGATGAAAGCGAAAGCTCACTCTCGGTTGATGAGCTTATGGCTGCTGCTATAGCTGCTGTAAAAGAGCCGGAGGAGACCGAAGAAACAGAGCCGGAAACAGTAATTCCTGCCGAAGAAGAGAGTGTCCCGGAAGAAGAAACTGATCCTGTAAGCAGCATGATAGACGGTATCCGTGAGGACGCTGAAAGAACTATCGCTGACATGGAAAAAGCTGCTTCTGAAAAGGAAGAAGAACCAGCCGAAGAGGAAGAAGTTACGGTTGAAAGTGCTGAGGAGAGAAAAAAGCGCTTTTTCAGCAAAAAGGCTGAACTTGAAGAAACTGAGACTGAACAGCCGGTTGAAAAGCCAAAGGGCAAGATAACCGCTGCTCTCGAAAATATTATGGACGAAGATCCTGACGAGATAATTCTTGAACGCAGCGAAAAGGCTGAGTCTGACAGTGAAAACGGCGAGAAGTCCGGCGGTAAATTCAAGAAGAATCTCTATACCGTGCTTGGTATAGTTTTTGCGCTCCTTGCCTGTGTAGGTCTTATAACTATCATCGCCAAGGGAGCAAGTTTTTTCGGAAGCTATACCTCCGGAGATGCAAAAAAGAACAGCTTCTCTGATGTATTATACCCTGTAGTCATCATGGATATAGAGTCCTTTGATGAGCCTTCACAGCTCACATCCGAGCAGGTAGTTACTGCCGCTATATGGTCAATGATAATGTCTGACGGCGTTATGGATCAGTACGAAAAGACTTTCGATGTTGTAAGAGTACCGGCTGTAGACGTTGAGTCCTACGCTGTAAAGCTTTTCGGTGAGAATCTCCCTGAGCTTACACATACAACAGTAGGTCCTGCTGAGTCACGTTTCTATTTCAACGAGGAAACAAAGTCCTATAACGTACCGGTAAAGCCGATAACATTTACATACTCGCCTTCGATCAAGTCCGTTACCAAGAGCGGAAGCGATTATACTGTCGTTGTTGACTACATCGACGAGCTTCCTGAGTGGATACCTGAGACTTCTTCAAAATCCGTTCAGTATACCCTCACAGAGACTAACGAGGGATATCAGATAAAGGCTATGAAGGTGCTTTCTGCTACTACTAATATGTAAAACAAAAGCTGACGACCGTAATGGTTGTCAGCTTTTTTGTCCTTATTCAGCAGGATTTCTGTAATCCTTGAAGCAGATATTAAGGTCAACATCGCCGGTAATACCTGGAACGCTGCCGGTGCTGGTGTACTGCCACATATCATATTTGTAGTAGTATGTAGGCTTATCGCCATATTCAGCGAGCCAGAAGTCGTAGTCCTTGACACGGGGCAGATCGAGCTTATGCATGGAAGTTGACTTGTTCTGATATATCATAGGGGTATATCCGCCGGACTTTATCCTCTCGCAGAAAGCCACACAGCAGTCAGCAAGAGTTTCAACGCTGATATCGTCAGTACGTGCGCTGTCATCGTAAATCATTTCCCAGTCGTAGACAACAGGGTAGGTGATGTCGCATCCTTCGATAGCATCGAGAACTCTGTCAGCTTCCTCGATAGCTTCATCCTGACTTGTAGCCTGAGAGAAGAAGTATACTCCGACATCAATGCCGACATCATTTGCCTGCCGGATATTATCACGGAAATTTGTGTCAAAGTTTACAACGCCTTCGCCGTAGCTTCTGTAGCCTACACGTATCATAGCGAAGTCGATGCCTGAGTCTTTGACCTGCTGCCAGTCGATATCTCCCTGATGTTCGGAAATATCAATGCCGGCGAATGAAGTTATTTCGCCATTTTCCTGATAGAATGAGTAACCGTTGCGGCTGATGATGTTGTCGGTATTTATCTCGCTTGCCGGAACATCGCCGTAGACAGGTACGAACACTTCTCCGAGGGAACTGTCATGCATGAGTATCTTCTGACCGTTGTACTGGTAGAAAGTTTCTTCCTTTTCGATAACAGGTCGAGTGCGGACTACTGCTTCTTCGGAAGCGGTAATGGTGCGTGTATCTCTGCTGTGGACGAATAGAAGCCATACGATAACTGCAAGCATTGCAAGTATCAGAAGTGCTTCGAGAAATGCGATTATTCTTATGAGAACGTTTTTATTTTTTATAGAAGCCATTTGAACCTCCTGTGGTTTTGTTCTGATAATAATAATAACACATTTTTCGTCGTTTGTAAACAAACTTTGCATATTTTTTGCATACAAGTTATTTGTCAGGCGGCAATGCTTATATTTTTAACGTTTATGACATTAAATTCGTCTTGCATTTTAATTACACAATATTGCGTGGGTGCAGGGAGCCGCTTGCTCCCTGCCGGATTCCAAAGGCAGAGCCTTTGGCAGGGTGTGGGACAG
>DEBW01000058.1:0-185 GCA_002348905.1 Ruminococcus flavefaciens
AATACTGTAAAATATCTTTATGGGCTTCCGGACGGCAACTTCGTTGAGACCGTTTTAATGGAGTATAACTACGGCTACAGCATCTGTGTATCCACTCAGGTCGGATGCAAAATGGGGTGCAGATTCTGTGCTTCTGCTATCGCCGGCTACGTCAGAAGTCTCGCTCCCTCGGAGATACTCATGCA
>DEBW01000058.1:290-2683 GCA_002348905.1 Ruminococcus flavefaciens
TTCAGGCGTGAAGATATCAGGCATCGTCCTCATGGGCATCGGCGAACCGCTCGACAACTACGACAATGTAGTGAAGTTCCTGCGGATACTCTCCGACGGCAAGGGCAATAATTTCAGCCTGAGACACCTTTCACTCTCCACCTGCGGTATAGTCCCTAAGATATACGAACTTGCCGAGCTGAAATTGCAGCTCACGCTGTGCATATCCCTGCACAGCTCGGACAATACTTCAAGAAGTGAAATAATGCCTGTCAACCGAACATATAATATACAGGAACTGCTGAAAGCCTGCCGTTACTACATTGAAAAGACAGGCAGACGCATCACCTTCGAGTACGCTGTCATAAGCGGAGTAAACTCGTCTGATGCCGATGCAGACAGACTTTCCGACCTGCTGAGAGGTATGAACTGCCATGTTAACCTCATACCCGTAAACAAGGTCAGGGAACGAAATTATCATACTGCCTCGTCTGCCGTTGCGGATTTCGCCAAACGGCTGGGCAAAAGAGGCATAAACGCTACCGTGAGACGCACTCTCGGCAGCGATATAGAGGCAGCCTGCGGTCAGCTGCGGCGTGACGCTGCTGCTCAGAATAATGTAAACGGAGGTGCGGATACGTGAGATTCAGATCCGGTACGGATATCGGTCTGAAGCGGGAGGAAAATCAGGACGCTGTCAGATGTGAATACTTTGGTCACAATGTTCTTGCCGTTGTCTGCGACGGTATGGGCGGTGAACGGGCAGGAAGAGAAGCAAGCAGGATAGCTATAGATGAGTTTTTCCAGCGCTTTTCTGACGGCTACAGCGAAGGTCTGAGCGATGATGATATCCGCAAGCTTCTTATTTCTTCGGTCTCTGCGGCTAATTCGATAATTTATACCAAGGCAAGGCTCGATTTCAAAAACTTCGGCATGGGCACGACCTGCGTTGCTGCCTTTGTTACTTCTGATACAGCTTTTATCGCCAATGTGGGCGACAGCCGTGCCTACCTCATAACAGACAGAGGCATTCATCAGATAACTACCGACCACAATGTTCCTTCGCTCCTCTATGAGCAGGGAAAGATAACTGAGGCTGAGATAGCTGTCCACCCTCAGAGACATATGCTCGTCAGAGCTGTGGGCGTTGATAAAACGGTGCTTACCGATACCTTTATACTTGACTACGAGGACAAGATACATCTCCTGCTCTGTTCCGACGGTCTTTCGGGATACTGTATAGACGAGGAGATATACGATACTATATCAGAAGCAGGCTTCGACGGCAGCGTTGAAGCTCTTATAAAGCTCGCTCTTGACAAGGGCGGAAGAGATAATGTAACAGTCGCATTAATATGGGACTGATATATAAATTCAACTGAACATAATGTCTGAAGGAAGGATAAGACGATGGATAAGTACATTGGCAAAAAGCTTGACGGCAGATATGAGATAACCGAGCTTATAGGCGTTGGCGGTATGGCTGAAGTCTACAAGGGCGTTGACGTTATCGACAATAAGCCTGTCGCAATCAAAATACTCAAAAAAGAGTATGCGGAGAACGAGGAGTTCCTCAGAAGATTCAGAAATGAGTCAAAGGCTGTTGCAGTACTCTCTCATCCTAATATCGTTAAGATATACGATATGGGATTCTCTGAAAAGCTCCAGTATATCGTTATGGAGTACATCGACGGCATTACCCTTAAAGAATACATCGAGGAGGAAAAAGTCCTTACATGGAAGGATACTGTACACTTTGTGATACAGATACTCCGTGCGCTCCAGCACGCTCATGATAAGGGCATAGTTCACCGTGATATAAAGCCGCAGAATATAATGATGTTCAGCGACGGCACTATCAAGGTCATGGACTTCGGCATCGCAAAGTTCTCCCGTGAAGAGGGAAGAACTGCTACCGATCAGGCTATCGGAAGCGTTCACTATATCAGCCCTGAGCAGGCAAGAGGCGACGTTACAGACGCTAAGAGCGATATCTACTCTGTCGGCGCTATGATGTATGAGATGCTCAGCGGAAAGAAGCCTTTCGACAGCGATAACCCTGTTGCTATCGCTGTTATGCATATGAACGATATCCCTGAGCGCCCAAGAGCTATCAATCCGAATATCCCTGACGGTATGGAGGAGATAGTCCTCAAGGCTATGGAGAAAGCTCCGGAGGACAGATACCATACTACAGGCGAAATGATAGCCGATATCGAAAGATTCAAGAACGATCCGACTGTTACTTTCGGATACTACGTTGAGGAAGCTGACGATACCGAGAATACACGCTATTTCAACGCTCAGCCTTCCGGCAATATCGAGCTTCCGCAGGCTGACGGCGCTCCTCGTCAGGAGAATGTCCAGATACCTCAGCAGCAGCCGGTATACGCCAATGCTCCTGCCGGCGGCGA
>DEBW01000058.1:2733-5068 GCA_002348905.1 Ruminococcus flavefaciens
ATACGCCAACGCTCCTGCCGGCGGCGATCCGTACAGAGGCGGCGGTCAGGGCGCTTACCCTCCGCAGGGACAGCCTTACGGCGACGTTTACAACAACGATGCTTATTATGACGATTACGACGATGATGACGACGATGAGGAGGAAGAGGAAGAACGTTCCTCACTGGCTATACCGGTACTCACAGCCGTTGTTGTGGTAGTTATCATAGTCGGTGTTATAGTTATCGCATTCATGTTCACTGACCTCTTAAAGGACAATTCCCCTAAGAACGACTGGAAAATGCCTGACGTTGTTGGTATGGACTTCAACGATGCTGTTGCAAAGTACGGCAATAACATCCAGTTCCAGCAGGACGGCGAGGAATACAATGAGGCTGATCCTGGCATCATCATAGATCAGGACGTTGCTCCTCAGACTGAGTTCAAGAAGGGCGCAGTCCTCAAGGTAAAGATAAGTAAGGGTATGGAAACCGTTGAAGTGCCGAATGTCGCAGACATGAACTCGGTACTCGCTAAGGATATGCTCAACCAGAAGGGACTTGAAGTTGAGCTGAGAAACTCGTCGAGTACGAAGGTCGAAAAGGGACGAGTAATCAAGACTGAACCGGAAGCCGGTCAGTCGGCGCATAAGGGCTCAACTGTTATCGTATACGTAAGTATGGGTATCGAAGCAGGTCAGGTAAGCGTTGATGACTGGGTAGGCAAGAAGCTTGATGACGCTAAGATGCTTGCTGAGTACAAGAAGCTCAAGGTTACTACAAAGGGCGTTGCTTCCTATGAGAAGGAAGGCACTGTCGTTAAGCAGAGTATCGCTAAGGGCGAAAAGGTAGAAGTAGGTACTGAGATCGTATTCGAGTTCAGTAACGGTAAAGCTCCTGACGGAACTATCTCATTCTCTATCAACTTCCCGACTACAGCAGACGGTAAGTTCAGCATCAGCTTCATGCTCAAGAAGGAAGACGGCACTATGGAGACACAGGATACTCCTACATTCTTCGTTCCTGAGTATCAGAGCATCACACAGGATGTCAAGGGTTCAGGCGAGGATGTTACTGTAAACGTTCTTCTCGTAAACCTTGTAAATAACAAGAGAGCTACTATAGGTACTTACAGCTTCAACTTCGCTGACAAGACCTATGAGCTTAAATCAGGCGGAGATATCGACGCTGCATTCCAGACTGTAGGCGGATTCCCGGAGGCAACTACAGAAGCTCAGACTCAGCCTCAGACACAGGCAACACAGGCAACTCAGCCAACTCATAACGACCAGCAGCCTGGTGTTAACGGCGATTACGATATCAACGGCAACTGGGTACCTTACTCACAGGGTTCAAACGGTGACTGGGTAAACGGTGCATGGACTTGGTATCAGCCGGAAGTTAACGGCTACTGGGGCGACGACGGAAGATGGCACTGGGGACAGCGTGAGCAGCAGACTCAGCCAACTCAGCCTTCAGAAGGCGGCGACAACAACAATAACAACGAATGGTAAGAGCTGACGCTGATAGCGGAATAATCATCAAATGCTTAGGGGGACTTTACACAGTAGAGTCCCCTGACGGCATATTTGAGTGCAAAGCAAGAGGAGTTTTCCGCAACAAGGGTATAAGTCCTGCCGTGGGCGATAAAGTGACTATCAAAGGCGGTGTCATAACCGAAGTCGCTGACAGGAAGAACTACCTCATAAGACCGCCTCTTGCAAATCTCGACCAGATAATATTTATCGTATCTACCGTAAGTCCTGCGCCGAATCACCTCATACTCGACAAGTTTATCGCTATTGCTGAGTATAAGGGCATCGAGCCGGTGGTAATCATCACTAAGACTGACCTCGCTGACGGCAGCAGTGTGCGTGACGTGTACGATAAGATAGGCATTAAAACTCTCGAAGTCGATTACAGCAGTCCGGCATCTGTTGAGGACGTAAGAGAGCTTCTTACAGGCAAGGTCAGCGCTTTTACCGGAAATTCCGGAGCAGGAAAGTCGACTCTCCTGAATGCTGTTGATCCTGAACTGAATATCCCGACCGGAGAGATAAGCAAAAAATTAGGCAGAGGCAGACATACTACCCGCCATGCAGAGCTTTACAAGCTGAAAGAAGGTGGGTATATCGCTGATACTCCCGGTTTTTCAACATTCGAGACAAATCGCTACGACATAATCCGCAAGGAAGAGCTTGCCGGCTGTTTCCGTGAATTTGCGGAATTTACTGACAACTGCCGTTTCCGTGACTGCTCTCATACCTGCGAAAAGGGCTGTGCAGTGATAGAGGCAGTAAAACAGGGGCTTATCCCTGAAATACGCCATGAGAGCTACTGCGCCATGTACGAAGAGG
>DEBW01000058.1:5110-16893 GCA_002348905.1 Ruminococcus flavefaciens
TTAAAATGATGAATTGCTGTTTTATTTTTTCAGGCGGTGCTCTTAACGATACCAGCTTCATCGACAAAGAGTATATAGTCCGCAGCGGCTCATTGGTAATATGTGCCGATAAAGGCTATAAATACGCTAAAGCGCTTGGTATCAAGCCTGATATCCTTATAGGAGACTTCGACTCCTATACAGATGAACTGCCGGCAGATGCAGAGATAATACGTACTCCGGCAGAAAAAGACGATACTGATACTATGCTTGCGGTCAAACTTGCTATAGAAAGAGGATGCGAGTTCATTACCCTCTACGGCGCTCTCGGAGCACGTTTTGACCATACTTTCGCTAATATCCAGACACTTATCTATGCTCATGAGCACGGATGTGACCTCATGATAGACGACGGCGACAATATCGTTTCCGTACAGGGCATATGCATAAGAAGCTACGGATTTATGGACGGCTGGTATCTCTCGCTGTTCTCCCTTTCAGAGCAGTCTGAGATTACAAGGCTCACCGGCGTGAAGTACCCGATAAATAATCTTATACTGAAAGACAGCTATCCTCTCGGAGTAAGCAACGAGATAATCGCAAGAGAAGCCGTTCTCTCAGTGGCTTCAGGACTTGTGCTGGTAGTGCAGTCGAAAGATACTAACTGAAACAGTAACGAAAAACTCCTTTCTGAATATAATATACTATCAAATCAAAAAGGAGTGCTGCTGTATGAAAATAGTCGTTATCAAAAGTCCACGGTTTCTTTCGGGGATACTGCGTACAATATTCGGCATACACAAAGAAGAAGTACAGTGAATACAAAAAGGACGCACGGTTTGTGCGTCCTTTTTATAAGATATGAAAAACTTTTCTTGACAAAAAATATGTATGTGTTATAATTGATTCGAGAGCATTGCATATAGCGGCAAGGCGGTCTATTCTTTCCTCGGAAACGAGGTGAGTTGATATGTCTACAATGGAATTACTTACTCTTATTTTAGTTATAATTGCATTAATAGATATGCACGACAATAATAAAAAGAAATAACCGCCCCCGACCAAGGATAACGGTTATTTACATAAACGTATCAGAGGACGACCGCTGAGCCATCAGGCTAAGCAATGCTCTCTTTATGTTTATATTATATCACATATTGATAAAATGTCAAGACGTTTTGCTGCGTGATATAGCTGTCATTATCAGCCATGCTATCGTCATTCCCGTGATACTTCCGGCGGTATCGAGCAGAACGTCCGTGAACATACATGACCTTCCAGGGACGAAATACTGGTGTAACTCGTCAGAGCAGGCATAGAGGAAGCATATTCCGACTGTGATAAGGCTTCCCTTCGTGAAGTATCTGCGCTTGCCGGCAGCGACTGATACGCAGAATCCAAGTGATGCATATATAGTAAAATGAGCGCCTTTACGCACTATATGGTCAACTATAAGTCTTGCGCTTTCCTGTTTCGCCGGAGTCATTTCACTGTATCCGCTGACGAAGTTTTCGAGTATGAATATGGTGAAATGTCCGCTTGTTTCCGTGGATGTATTGGAGTTTTCACATGAAAAGCGGAATATTACCGCCATAATTATGACCGAAAATACAGCAAAAACTATTCTTACATACTTAAAGATATTACTCAAATCTTTTCTCCTTTCTCATACCAGATAATTATACAACTTTTTGCTGCTTTTGTAAAGCAATATTTTGGACACTTACTGCAAGATGCTGGTTGAGTATGACTTTTTATGCATACCTTGACAAAATAATACCCTGTATGCTATAATAGCACACAGGGTACTGGATAAAAACGGTAGGCGGTTTCTCCCGATTACGGGAGGTGATGCACTATGACATATACAGAACTTTTTGAGTTTGTAATGATGCTCACAGGTGTTATCACTTTTGTTTATATGGTCACCAAAGACCATAATGACAAGAAATAGTAACTTTCTTTTTACATAAAAAGAAATAACCGCCCTCGCCAAGGTTACGGTTATTTCTTTATAACATAACTATATGGGAGAACCGCTTATTCGCAGTGCTCTTTTATATTTATATTATATCATATTTTCATGAAATGTCAAGATATTATCTTATATCTTTTCATAAAAGATTTTTAAGCGGAACACCGCTGAAATATTACCAGGAGGTAAATAAAAATGGGCGAATTTTTCAAAAACATAGGCAAGATAAAGTATGAGGGCAAGGATTCAAAAGAACCTCTCGCTTTCAAGTACTATGATCCTGATGAGGTCATCGCAGGCAAGACTATGAAGGAGCATCTGCGTTTTGCACTTTCATGGTGGCATACTATGGGCGGTGACGGAACTGATATGTTCGGAGTAGGTACTGCTGACAAGTCATGGGGAGAATCTGATCCTGTGGCTCGTGCAAAAGCTAAGGTGGACGCTGCCTTTGAGATAATGGACAAGCTTTCCATTGGATATTTCTGCTTCCACGACCGTGACCTCTCACCTGAGTACGGCTCTCTTGCCGAGACTAACGCAAAGCTTGACGAGGTAACTGACTATATCAAGGCTAAACAGGCTGAAACAGGTATAAAGTGTCTCTGGGGTACGGCTAAATGTTTTGACCACCCAAGATATATGCACGGCGCTGCAACTTCTCCGTCTGCTGACGTTTTCGCATTTACTGCTGCACAGGTGAAAAAAGCTATCGAGGCTACTGTAAAGCTCGGAGGAAACGGCTATGTATTCTGGGGAGGTCGTGAGGGCTATGAAACTCTGCTGAATACAGATATGTCACTTGAACTGGACAATATGGCTCGCCTTATGCGTATGGCTGTGGACTACGGACGTTCTATCGGCTATACCGGAGATTTCTACATTGAGCCTAAGCCAAAGGAGCCTACAAAGCACCAGTACGACTTCGATCCAGCAACGGTACTCGGCTTCCTGAGAAAATACGGTCTTGACAAGGACTTCAAAATGAATATCGAAGCTAACCACGCTACTCTCGCACAGCACACCTTCCAGCACGAACTCCGTGTAGCAAGAGATAACGGAGCTTTCGGCTCTATCGACGCAAATCAGGGAGATACTCTCCTTGGCTGGGACACTGACCAGTTCCCGACAAATATCTATGATGCAGCTCTTTGTATGTACGAGGTGCTGAAAGCCGGCGGATTCACTAACGGAGGTCTTAACTTCGATTCTAAGGCTCGCCGTGGAAGCTTCACTCCGGAGGATATCTTCCTCAGCTATATCGCAGGTATGGACACTTTCGCTCTCGGTCTGCGTATCGCTGTAAAAATGATAGAGGACGGACGTATCGACAAATTCGTGTCTGACAGATACGCTTCATGGAGTACCGGTATCGGTAAGGACATTATCGACGGCAAGGTAGGTTTCGCTGAGCTTGAAAAGTACGCTCTCGAAAAGGGAGAGGTTACAGATTCTCTCACAAGTGGCAGACAGGAAATGCTTGAATCTATCATGAATAATATCATGTTTTCGCTTTAAGAATTACTAATGGCGGATGATTTGCGGATAAAATAATTTTGTGTATTGACAAAGCCGAATATTATGCTATAATATAAATAAAGAGAGCATCGCAGGTCTTACGACTCAGCGGTTCTCCTCAAAATTAACTGATTTCGTAAAGAATAACCGTCAACTTTGGTCGAGTGGGGCGGTTATTTCTTTTTTTCTGTTGCTGATATCTATAATAGCTATTACAACTAATAATAAGGTAAGTAATTCCATATTAGACATAATCAGCTCACCTCGTTTCCGAGGAAAGATTGAACCGCCTTGCCGCTTTTGCAATGCTCTCAGTTGTGAATTATAGCATAATAATGTATATTTTGTCAAGAGGTTGCTTTTTATTAAGGATGAAAATTAAGAAAAATAGTTTTTCTTTAAATTGGAGATGAAAATATGGGGATTTCACTGGGTAAACTTGAAAAAATTGATGATCTGCGTTCAGTGTGGAGTAATGAAGCTACAGATTTTACAGTATGGCTTTCTGAAGATGAAAACCTTTCGCTTCTTGGTGATACACTTGGACTTGATATTGAATTTATTGGCAGAGAAGAAGCAGCCGGAGCTTTTTCTATAGATATTCTTGCAGAAGAAGCTGGAACTGGACGGAAAATTATTATTGAGAATCAGCTTGAAGCTACCAATCACGACCATTTGGGAAAAATAATAACCTATGCTTCTGTTAAAAATGCAGAAACAATAGTATGGATAGTAAAAAAAGCAAGAGATGAGCATCGTCAGGCGATTGAATGGCTTAACGAAAAAACTGATGAAAATATTGGGTTTTATTTGCTTGAAATAGAGTTATGGAAAATCGGTGATTCAAAAATAGCGCCTAAATTTAGTATCATTGTTGCTCCAAATGATTGGGTAAAGGTTAATAAAAACCAAAATTTAAATGACAATCCTTTAAATCAATTCAGACTTGAATACTGGGAAGCTTTCAGACGATTTGCCGAAAACCACAGTAAGCTTATAAGTTCGAGCCGAATGAAACCACGTCCTCAAAACTGGTATGATATAAGTGTTGGTACTTCAAAATGTTATATTTCACTTAATATCAGTATTCAGAAAAAAGCCTTACGAGCGGCTATATATTTTTCTAAGAAAAATAAAGAGGAATTTTTGAGATTTCAAAGTTATAAAAATGAAATTGAAGGATGTTTCAATGATAAATTAGAATGGAGTACAAAAAAAGACTCTATAATTCAGCTTAGAAAAGAAGCTAATATAGAAAATAGAGATGACTGGGAAAGTCAATTTCAGTGGTTTTGTGAATCGTGCAGCAAGTTAAAAATGATAATTGATAAATATAAGGAGTAAATTATGGCATATGTAATTGGTGTTGACTGCGGTACAAGTGGCACAAAGACGGTGCTGTTTGACGAAAAGGGGAGCGTGATAGCTTCAAAGACTATCGAGTATCCGATGTTTCAGCCGAAAAACGGCTATGCTGAGCAAGAGCCGCTACACTGGAAGAACGCTATGCTGGATACAATAAAGGCGGTAGTCGCCGAGAGCGGAGCTGACCGCTCTGAAATAGTAGGAATAGGTATTTCCGGACAGATGCACGGTCTTGTGCTTCTTGACAAGGACGGTAATGTTCTCAGGCGCTCGATAATATGGTGCGACCAGCGTACAGCTGCGGAAGTGGACGAGATGAACCGTATAGTCGGTCGGGACAGGCTTGTGGAAATAACAGCAAATCCGGCTCTCACAGGCTGGACTGCTGCGAAGATACTATGGGTGAAAAACAACGAGCCGGAGATATACAGCCGTATCGCTCATATTCTCCTGCCGAAGGACTATCTCAGGTATGTCCTGACAGGCGAGTTTGCAACTGAGGTGAGTGATGCTTCGGGTATGCAGCTTCTTGATGTGCCGAACCGAAAATGGTCTGACGAGCTTCTCACAGCCTTTGATATAGACAAGAACTGGCTCGGAAAGGTGTACGAATCCTGTGAGGTCACAGGAACTCTCACCCGTGCAATGGCAGACGAACTCGGACTTTCTCCGAAAACTGTTGTGGTCGGCGGAGCAGGCGACAACGCTGCTGCTGCTGTCGGCACAGGAGTTGTGCAGGACGGCAGAGCCTTCACAACGATAGGCACTTCCGGCGTAGTTTTTGCCCATACTTCGGCAATATCAATTGACAAAGCCGGCAGAGTACATACCTGCTGTGCAGCCGTTCCGAACTCGTGGCACGTTATGGGAGTTACTCAGGGAGCAGGTCTTTCTCTGAAATGGTTCAGAGATAATTTTTGTACCGACTTCAAGTCGGCTGCCAGAGTTATGGGAGTTGACGAATACTATCTCATGGATAAGGCGGCTGAAAAGATACCTGTCGGAGCTGAAAGGCTTTTGTATATGCCATACCTCATGGGCGAGCGAACTCCGCACCTTGATCCTGATGCAAGAGGAGTATTCTTCGGACTTTCTGCAATGCACACCCGTCAGCATATGCTCCGTGCGGTAATGGAGGGAGTTGCTTATTCTCTCAGGGACTGCGTTGAGGTATTCCGTGAAATGGGTATATCCACCGGAAGTATGATGGCTTGCGGCGGAGGAGGTACTTCTCAGCTGTGGAGGAGTATGCTTGCAGAACTTTACAACTGCGAGGTAACAACGGCGGCTTCTAAGGAAGGTCCGGCTCTTGGCGTGGCAATACTTGCAAGCGTTGGTACTGGTATATACTCAACAGTGCAGGAGGCTTGTGAAGCTATCGTAAAGACTGACAAGGTACAAACTCCGGACGCTGAAAATGCTAAGGTATATGAAAAATACTATCAGCTTTACCGTAAACTCTATCCGGCAATGAAAAACAGCTTCAAAGAGCTTGCTGAAATGTGATTTTGTATACTATTTGTAATATACATTTGGTATTGTCCTATATGTATCTGATATCATGCTTATATATTCAGACATATGTCATTCTTAACAATACATTATATTTGATATTTCTTGACAAAAAAACGGCTCATGTGCTATAATAAGCACATGAGCACTGCATAATACGGTAGGCGGTTCGATTCTTTCCCTCAGAAATGAGGTGAAGCCTCATGAACACAATGGAATTACTGACTTTGATATTAGTCATAATAGCTATAGTTGAATTAGGCAAAGACAAGAAAGATAAATAACCGCCCCTCTCGCAAAGACGGCGGTTATTCTTAACACGTATTTGAGGGAGAACCGCTTATCGCAGTGCTCTCTTTAAATACATTATATCATATTCTTGTAAAATGTCAAGACAAAATTTAAACAAAAATCAGGACGGTTGCTGACCGTCCATTTTTTATTCCCCGTTAAGGGTGCATAAAGTGTCGATATAAGCGCCGTTGTGGAGCATTTCGATATGCAGATGCGGAGGGAGAGCGCTTTCGATATCTGCGGTATTTCCGACAGTACCGATAACATCTCCGCTTACGAGAGTATCGCCCTTCTGTACCGACAGACCTGTAGAAAGTCCGCAGTATCGGGAGATATAGCCGTTGTGGTGGTCGATAGTCACGGTAACTCCCCAAAGAGGATCATTGTCAACGGCGGTGACTTCTCCGCTTGAAACGGCGTAGACCTCAGAGCCTGCTTCTGCGGCGATATCAGTGCCGTTGTGAGTCTGCCATGAGCCGGTAGTAGTATTTTTCACCAGTTCTCCGCAGCTGAACGGTGCGATAATATTTGAGATATCACTTAAAGGCGGCTGAGGGTGGTCGAGTTTCACGGCAGATGCAGCTTCGGCAGGTTCGTCAGGGATATCGGCGTGAGCTTCCTGCGCCGGAGCTGTCTCAATGGTTATGCTCGCAGCCGGCAGGGTGGAAACAGGTCTGAAAACTGTTGTCAGCGGAGCAGTTTTTACCGTAGTTACAGCGTTTGTGGTTATCCTGTATGTGGTTGTTGAGCGTGGTACTCCCGTCTGATGCTTTGCAACCGGAGTTTCAGACTGTGAGGTACTGTTTTTGACGGCAAGCTCACGGGTAAGCCTTTTGCTCTGACCGTATGAGAAATAGCAGGCAGAGCCGATCATTACGGCACTTATGCCAAGTGCGGCATAAAATCCTTTTGAACATTTTCTGTTGTTATCCGAAAGTAGATTCTTTTTCACGTATAACACCTCCGGAAGTATTATTGACGGCTTTTCCGGAGATTATACCTGAAATGGGAAATATATTCAGCTGAATAGCTCCTGTTTATTTTATATAGTTACAGCAATTGACCATTCAAATCGAATTTGATATAATCAAAAATATGTTTTCGATATTTTATATTACAAATGTAATTATTATGATGATGTATGTAATCTGTACATTTATAGCCGGATATGATACAATAGTTCCAAATAGCAAAGGAGTCTCAATATGAAAATCAAAAACTGTAGGGAACGCCGCCCTCGGCGTTCCGTTTTACAGTTCAAAATTCTGTATTGACTTTTCATAAAAATATGCTATAATATAAATAAAGAGAGCACTGCGATAAGCGGTTCTCCCTCAATAGGTTGATATGAAAAAATAATCGCCCTATGTCGGAGTGGGGCGATTATTTATCTTTCTTGTCTTTGCCTAATTCGACTATAGCTATTATGACTAATATCAAAGTCAGTGCTCATGTGCTTATTATAGCACATGAGCTGTTTTTTTGTCAGGAAAGATAGAGCCATTTTAAACTTTATATCGTAGGGACGACCATTGGTCGTCCGTGCAAAAGGTTGTATGTTTGTTACTTGCGGACGGCGAATCGCCGTCCCTACAAGAATACGTGTTTCATGGCATAATATTTTGAAAATTGATTTCCGTGGGATAGGTGTTGTTATATTGATATGCTTTAGCCGTCGTAGGTATCAAGGAAATGGTGGACGTTTCCATGTTCTTTGTAGGCGATAATGGTGCTGAGGTTGACGTTTTCAACGCTTCGGAAGATGTTTTTCTCGACCTGCGGATTTATCTTTTTCAGCTCTGCTATGAGATTCTTGACTTCAAGGCGCTTTGATTCAGACTGTCCGTTTTCTGAGCATGATGAGCAGTTTTCAGTGAATTTGCAGGCGCACTGTATGAAGTAAAGTCCATTGTAGTCACGCCAGTGCTTGATGTCGGCTTCACGGACAAGATAAAGCGGACGTATAAGCTCCATGCCCTCGAAATTGGTGCTGTGGAGTTTCGGCATCATGGTCTGAACCTGTCCGCCGTAGAGCATACCCATGAGGATAGTCTCTATAACGTCATCGAAGTGGTGTCCGAGAGCTATTTTATTGCATCCAAGCTCCTTAGCCTTGCTGTAGAGGTAGCCACGGCGCATACGGGCGCATATATAGCAAGGGTTCTTCTCGATGTTGAATACTGAATCAAATATAGTAGAATCGAATATAGTCACAGGTATGGACATGGACTTTGCATTTTCCTCGATGATACGTCGGTTTTCTGGACTGTAACCCGGATCCATTACAAGGAATACCACCTCAAACGGGAATTTGTCGTGGCGTTTCAGCTCCTGAAAGAGCTTTGCCATGAGCATGGAGTCTTTTCCGCCGGAGATACAGACGGCTATCTTGTCGCCGGGCTGTACAAGCTGGTACTCGTTTATAGCCTTGGTGAATTTACACCATATGCTCTTCTTGAATTTTTTGCGGAGACTAAGCTCGACCTGTTCGGTTATCTGGCGGTTTTCCATTACCTGACGAAGCCAGCCTACATATCCCTCAGCGAGACTGCAAGCGTCAAGACCTCTTTCTGTAAGTTCCTCGGCAGCAGTAAGGCTGTTAGTGCCGTTCTTGCAGCAGAGGACTATTTTTTTGCCTTCAGGGAAGCTGTACTCTGAAAGCTCCGGCATAGGTACGCAGACAGCTCCGTTTATATGACCGTAATCAAATGCGGAGGAGCTGCGGATGTCGATAAGTGTGTAGGAATCCGGCGAAAGCTCGGCAAGCTCAGCCGCAGTTATTTCAATACCCATATTTCACCTCTGAATTGTAGTAGACTTATTATAACACAATCTATTCGGTTTGTCCATAGGCTTGTTCAATTCATAATTCATAATGCATAATTATTGTTGTTTCTGTATCTGTAATCAGCCCAAATTGAATACCATGAAATTTTAATAGAATATACTTGACAAATCAATGCTACAGGTGTATGATTAAATATGAAAACAAAAGAGATTGTGTGCATTTACTTCACGCAAAAAGAAACACCCGAAGCGGCAACTTCGGGTGTTTTTTTGTGCTTTGTCGGGCTACTCCCTGTCAAGCCACTTGCAAATATAGTATGCTGCTACACTTGCTGCGACAGAAATAACAAAAGAGATTGTGTGCATTTACTTCACGCAAAGAAACACCCGAAGCGGCATTGAACCGCCTTAATTTTTTATTCATCAAACGAAAATAATTCCTCAACTGTCGTTCCGAATACCTTTGCAATGTCCATTGCAAGCTTCAGTGAAGGGTTATACTGTCCTTTTTCAAGGCGTATGATAGTTTCACGCCTTACGCCTACAAGGTCGGCAAGTTCGCCCTGTTTCATGTCCAGTTTTGCACGGTACTCTTTGAGTTTAGTTCTGAGTTCGGGCATCGTCATTCCTCCTCATAGTAGGCTTTTGGAGTTCTGTCAAGCCAAAGGAATACACTGTTTTTCACGATAACATTGATATTCATAAGAATTATGCCAAATAACACTATGTTGTCTCCGCTGATGCCGAATGTTTCAACATGGTGATAATTTTCTCTCAAATGCATGAATATACCAACAGCCAAAATGATAAAAGGGTCAATGTTAACTACCACTGAATCAGCCTTATGCATATTTGCTCTTGAAAGTTCGTCAGCCAACTCTTTTTTGCCGGAACTGCGAATAAACAGTACAGCACAAACGACAAATGTAATCAAGATAAGTACGTTTACTAATGTCTTTCTGTGTGGCATATTTGGAAATAACATTACAGAATAAAGCGGTATGGCTACTACACCGAAGATGAGATTTGTCCACGCCTGATTTTTCAGAGTATTGACTTTTAACTGTTTTTTCATAATACTTCCTCCTTAATGTGATGTATTCATCACTTGTTGTGACAATTATATCACTTAGATTCAAGAAAGTCAATACCTAAAGTGACAAATTAATCACTTTTGTAGAATGTCACAAATCCAGACTTATGAATATGTGCAGAGTGATAAATATATCACATACAGCATAAAATAAAGGGCGGATAATATCCGCCTTTACAGGCTTTTGTAAGAAATAAACAAAGCAAAACATATTTACTTGTGAAATTCAACCATAGGTATAGACTGGCATTACAATCTGAATAAAAAGAAAACTTGTTCTGTATACGTCACGTATAAGTTAATATATAAAAATAAATTTAGAGGTATTGATTTTTTATATAAATGTGGTATAATGTAGAAGTAGAGAAAATACTATGTTAGTTATGGAGGATGAAAATGAATGTCAACAAGATAGTTGCGACGGCTCTTGCACTTACTGCAATGTCAGTTGCCGCAGCTTTGCCGGCTGGCAGTTCTTATAAGGTCAATACTGCTGCCGCCGCAGTGGAATACAGCGATGTGACAAGTGGAGCGGTCACTTATCGTGTGTACAATGACCATGTGGAAACACTGAAATGTGATACGGCTGCTTCGGGGGAATTAGTCGTTCCGGCTGTTTTCAGTGAACTTCCCGTTACAGCTGTGGGAAGCGGTACTTTCAGGGATTGTCAGAAGCTTACTTCTGTTACTCTGCCTGATACCGTTGCTGCAATAGGGGAGTCTGCATTCAGTAATTGTACAAGCCTGCAAAAGATCAATATCGGAAGCGGCATACGTGAGATAGGATGCAATGCTTTTTACGGCAGCCCTGTAGCAGAGGCTCTGCTCTCTGGTACGTGGGACAGGGCTGGCGCTTTTATAAGCTGTGCTGACCTTGCTTACGTAATATCACTAACGGCAAAGGGAAATACCATCTGAATAGCCTCTTAATTGTATTTGTCAGGGAGTGCAGATCCTTGACAGGTCTCTACAGACATTCATAGCTCAGAGAAAAATGTGTGTGTATCGGTACAGCCGGCGGGACACGGCTGTACCAAAATGTAAAGTTATGTTTGAAATAAAACTGCCGGCTTGAACCGGCAGTTTTATTTTTGTGGAAGTTTGGCTATAACAGAAGTTGTTTTGTGCTGTATATTATTAAATCAAATAATTTTTGTAAGGAACGTTGCCCTCGGCGTTCCTTACAAATTAATATTTCTGATAAACCAAATTGAATACTGTTTATTTTATTCACGGAAACAGCATTTACTTTTTATTAAC
>DEBW01000144.1:0-5774 GCA_002348905.1 Ruminococcus flavefaciens
TTAACCTTACCGCTTCCTGTAATCTTAAAACGCTTCTTAGCGCCTGAGTGAGTTTTAACCTTAACCTTTGCCATTGTTATGATCCTCCTTAATTCAGAACAGGTCAGTTCTTACTTGTTTGCTTTGGGACTTACAAACATAACAATGCTGCGTCCCTCCATTTTAGCCGGCTTGTCTACGATGCCTGCAACAGAAACAGCCTCCTTGAAACGGTCGAGCAGTTCTGATCCGAGTTCCGGATGTGCAATAGCTCTTTTGCGGAATCTTACAGATACCTTGAGCTTATCTCCGCCCTGCAAAAATTTAACAGCCTGATTCACCTTTGTCTCGAAGTCGTGGGTATCAATAGTAGAGAACATTCTGATCTCCTTGATAGAAACGATCTTCTGATTTTTTCTTGCTTCTTTTTCACGCTTAGCCTGCTCAAAGCAATACTTTCCGTAGTCCATGATACGGCATACGGGCGGTGTAGCCTGAGGAGCGATCTTTACGAGATCAAGATCCTGTTCAAAGGCTAATTTCTGTGCATCCTTTGCGGACATAGTTCCGAGTTTCGTTCCGTCAGCGTCGATAACGAGAATCTCCTTATCTCGTATTTCTTCGTTGATCTGCAGTTCCTGTTTGCTAATCTTCAAGCACCTCCGGTTATAAAATAAAACAAAAATGAGTGCAGATACATCCGCACTCACACAATACGCACTTATTTCCTATAAAAGGAATCGCAACATATTGACCGTTTAAGCTTAGCCTCACGGTGAGAACGGCAGTTCTGCTTTGTTTACTCAAATATTATATACCCTTTTGTATCAATTGTCAAGAGCGAAGTTTATTTTCATCACATTATACAATTATTTTTCGATAATTTCTTTCAATTTATCCCATAATGCAAAGCGTATTTCGTACTTTTCAGGGTTGTACATTATATCAAGCTCATCCTCATCAAAGAGTTCAGCCTCTTTTTCCTTGTCATTAGTCACCTCGCAGGCTGCCGGGATACACAGTGGAGGATACATCACGCACCACCAGTTATGTCCCTGTGCAGAGCCTATCTTCACCCTCAAAGCACGATACTCTCCGGCAGGCATGGTGATATCTCCATACACACGCTCGTCAAAATCAACATCCGTTACTTCTGCCGCCACAGGAAGATAACAGCCGTTCTCACGCAGAACATTTTCAGCTATCTCCACTATATCCGGAAGTTTTTCCTCTGTGATCATCTCAGCTTCTTCAAGGGAATCCGCACCGTCAAGCACTCCACTCTCAAGAAGCGCATCACGGACTTTCAGTTTAAGCTTCTGGTCATACTCGCTGTCGGACTCCGCAAGTATATGAAGTCTCAGTACGCTGTGACGGAGTTTTTCAAGCTTTCTTACGTCCTTCATAAATGTGAGCGAGTTGCTGATAAGTATAGTCAGAATAAGACCTGCTGCAAAAATACTGCTGTAAATCCTTCTCATTAAAATCACCTCATTGGTGATTGTTGGCAGGATCTCAGGAATTATTCAAGAGGCTTTACTTTTTTGCTGTTACGGAGCTTTTTTATATCAAGTTCCCTTACAAAATGCTCGACATATCCGCAGTTTCCGCAGATATATCTGTCAACGTCCACCGCAGAAAAAATAGTAGCACCATATATGATATTGCTTCCGACACCTCTTCCTTCTGTATACCCTTTTGAATAAAGTATATCGTTACTTCCACATTTCGGACACTTCTTAGTATATTTCATAGTCTCGTCTCCTTTCGACAAAAGTATTATACAACATAATAAAAACTTTTTCAATAGTTTCCGTCAGATTTTTTTCACTCACCTTGCATTTCAAGGTAATAGAAGCTTTTTATCAGCCGAAAAATGTAAACTTCTGCCGTATTTTTCCCCTTTACCCTGTCCGCTTTTGAAACTACACTATTATTAAAGGAGCTGTGATATATGAAAAAGACCGCATTATTTCTTACCGCCGCAATCGTGCTTACGTTTAAGCCGCTGTCTGCAAGTGCTGCCGATGTACCGCAGAAAGCCGGTTATGAGTATACTATTATTAATAATGAAGCTACCGTCACCGGTTTCAAAGGTGAACCATTGTACATCAGTCTGCCCGAAACTGTCGAAGGCTGTCGTATTGTCGAGATACGTGACAATGCTTTTTATGAATGTACTTCCCTGAGACACATTGACATACCGCCTACCGTCGAAAAGATAGGTCATCACTGTTTTTACGGCTGTTCCTCGCTTGAAAGCGTGACTATCCCCGATTCCGTCACCGAAATAGGAATGGGATGCTTCTGCGGATGTACTGCGCTCGTATCGGCAAAAGTTCCGGACACTGTCAGTGAATTGCCGGAATCCTGTTTCCGGTGCTGTACATCTCTGACAGATTTCACTGTTCCTGACAAGGTTCTGAGCATCGGAGACTTCTGCTTTTCCGGATGCACTTCTCTGAAAGATATCACGATAGGCTCGAATACCGCATCTCTCGGAGACTGCTCGCTCTATATGTGTCCTGAGCTGAAATACGTCTATCTGCCGCCGTCTGTGAAAGATATCGGAGTTTGCGCTGTGGGATATGCTCCGACTGAAAACGGAGCTTCTCCATGTGAAAGTATCACAATACTCGGCTCAAAAGACTCCGCCGCAAGGACTTACGCAAAAGAAAACGATATCTCATTCATAAATGCTGACAGCGCTGTACCTGCCTTTATGATAAAACGTGTAAGCGGTCAGAAAGTTCCTGTTTCCGTGCCTTCGGTATTTCTCATATGTGCTTTTTTGTCCGTGACCGCCTTTTTCACTTTTACCCGACGTAAACGCAAGCATTTATTAAAAACTAAAATTAATAGAATATTGGCAAAATAAGCAAAAATTAGCTTGCATTTCTCTGAAAAGTATGTTATTATATTAACTGTAAAAAATACGCTCGGTTGATTTAGTGTTTGATTTAAAAAATCCGGCATTAAATCAAACAAATCTTTTGGAGGGATACGTAAAATGTTTAAACTCAAAAAAGCCGTGGCTGCACTTACCTGTGCCGCTGTGGCAGCTGCGTCTCTTCCTGCTTCTTTCCTCGCAGTAGCAGTAGACGAGAAAACTACGGAAGAGCAGGAGTTCTGTGCTCCTATCAGCGAAGTCGTTCAGGATTCCGGTCTTGATATCGACTACGCCCGTGCATTGCAGTACTCACTTTACTTCTACGATGCCAATATGTGCGGTGACACCGTTAAAGGCAACAACAAACTCTCATGGCGTGGCAACTGTCACACCTATGATGCTCACGTTCCGATGATCGAATGGGACAAGCTCACAACAAAATCAAGCAAGGGCGGTACTAATCTCTCTGCTGAATTCATGGAAAAGTACAAGGATGTCCTCGATCCTGACGGCGACGGAACTATCGACGTTGCCGGCGGCTTCCATGATGCCGGCGACCACGTTGAATTCGGTATGCCTGAGAACTACTCCGCTGCTACTCTCGGCTGGGGTTACTATGAGTACCGTGACGTTTACGAGAAGCTCGATCAGGCTTCACATATCGAAACTATCCTCCGTCACTTCAACGACTACCTCATGAAGTGTACTTTCCTCGATGAGGACGGAAATGTTATAGCTCACTGCTATCAGGTCGGCGAAGGTAATATCGACCACGCTATCTGGAACAGCCCTGAGGTAGATACTATGCCTCGTCCGGCATTCTTCCTTACAGCTGAGAAGCCGCAGATCGATTATGCGCCAGGCGCTGCAGCTTCACTTGCTATCAACTACCTCAACTTCAAGGACACTGATCCTGAGTACGCTGAGCAGTCTCTCAAGTACGCAAAGGCACTCTGGAAGTTCGCTAATGATGCTATCGAAAAGTTCGGCGGCTCTGTAGGCGGCGGCGACACTGACAAGAAGTCTGACAAGCTCATTTCCGATAACGCTGACGGCCCTGTTCAGTTCTATCAGTCCTCTAAGTGGGAAGACGACTACTGCTGGGCTGCTGCATGGATGTACATGGTAACTGAAGATGCTTCATGCTTCGACTACGCTGCAAAGATATTCGACTACTATGCTCCTTCCGGCTGGTGCTACTGCTGGAACGATATGTGGAGCGGTGCCGGCGTTATGTGGGCTATCATAAATCAGCAGCATCCTGAACTCGACCTCGTTCAGAAGGTAAGAGACGCTCAGGGCAAGAACCAGTATGTTTTCAAGGACTTCTGGGATGACGACTGCGTAGGCAAGTGTCTCGACACATGGAAGAAAAAGGCTACTCCTCAGGGATTCGCTCATATCAGTATCTGGGGAAGCTGCCGTTACAATACAGCTATGCAGATGATCTGCCTCCTCTACGACAAGTACCACAACAACGGCAAGCCAAGCGAGTGGAGCGAATGGGCTAAGTCTCAGATGGACTACATCCTCGGCGATAACGAGACAAAGTTCAAGGAAAGAGAACAGTATTCAGTCCTCGCAGGCAAAAACGGTACAAGCGGTCCAAGATGCTATATCGTAGGCTATAACGATAATTCTGTAAAGAATCCTCACCACCGTGCTGCTTCCGGTCTTCTCATGGCTGAAGATCCCCGTGAGCAGAAGCACATCCTCTGGGGTGCTCTCGCAGGCGGCCCTGATACTTCAGACGCTCATATGGACGAAACAAGAGAGTATACCGAGAACGAGGTAACTATCGACTATAACGCTGCTCTTCCGGCAGCAGCTGCTGGTCTCTATGCTGTTTACGGCACAGAGGATATGGCTATAACCAAGAACTTCCCTCCTGAGGATGAGAAGCGAGTTTACGGCAACGGTGGCGCAAACGGTTCAGGTGGCGGAAGCGGTTACTGGATCGAAGCTATCGCTTATGACAAGCTCAACGATGACGGTTCTGGTGCAACAAACGTTTCATTCAAGGTTCTCTCAGGTGAATCTGTTCCTGCAAAGAACGTATCTGTAAGATACTACTTCAACGTATCTGAAAACAATAAGCCTGATATCTATGAGGTCAAGGAACTCTATGACCAGTCAAGCGCAGAGGATGCAGAAGTCGGTGCTGACGGCGTTATCTCAGGTCCTCACAAGTATGACAAGGTTGCTGATACTTACTACGCTGAAATCAGCTGGGAAGACTACGTAATCGCAAACTCCGGTAAGAAGTACCAGTTCAGCGTAGGTTTCTTCGGTAAGGGATACACTGATTCCACAACTAATAAATATGTATTCTACCAGTTCGATCCTAAAAACGACTGGAGCTATCAGGATATCAAAAAGGGTACAGATGCTGACTTCTTCGCTGTTGACGATCCGCCGGAGGAGCGCTACGAAAACATCTGTATTTACGTTGACGGCGTTCTCGTAGGCGGTACAGAGCCTGACGGTTCTAAGCCTGTTAAGGCTGAGCCAACAGAAACCACTACAACAAAGAAGCCAACTTCTACTACAACTACAAAGACTCCTTCTGTTACAACAACTACAGTTGCTCCTAAGAACGACAAGGCTACTCTTCCTGGTGATGCTAACGTAGATAAGAAGGTAACTGTTGCTGATGCAGTTGCTATCCTCCAGTTCGTTGCAAACAAGGATAAGTACACACTCTCAGCAGAGGGTATGGCTAACGCTGACGTATCCGGCAAGGGTGACGGCGTTACAGCTAAGGATGCTCTTACTATCCAGCAGTTCGATGCAGGCTTAGTAAAGAAGCTTCCTGTTGCATAATTTTAATACAAACACAAAAGGTGTGCAGTCTGACTGCACACCTTTATTTGCCTAAAAACTCAGAATTGCTGGGGTGCAGGGG
>DEBW01000144.1:5908-8997 GCA_002348905.1 Ruminococcus flavefaciens
TTTTCCCTTGCAAAGAAAGCGTGTGAGTTGATTTGCGAGCAAATCAACGTGAATTCAAAACCTTTTTAGACTGAGGTGTGCAAATCAACTGCACACCTTTTCTTTTTACACTATTACCTGATTTTTGCCGTTATTCTTTCCTACATAGAGTTTGTCATCAGCCGCCTGTATCCATGAATCGACGCTCTGACCGCTTTGTCTGTACGCCATACCTATCGTCACAGTAACGTTTATTATCTTATCCTCAAACTTTACCGGTTCAGCCTCGACTTTACTGCGTACCCGTTCAAGCATATCCTTTCCGTCAGGAGGTGCTGATGACGAAAGTATCAGGAACTCCTCTCCTCCCCACCTTGACACCTCACAGCCTTCGCACTCATTTTTCATTATCTGCGAAACAGCTTTAAGCACCTCGTCACCTGCATTATGTCCAAAGGTATCATTTATCTTTTTGAAGTTGTCGATGTCAGCCATTGCGATGAGAAAATTTTCGCTTTCGACCGACAAGGCCTCAAGGCAGTTTATCATATAATGCCTGTTATGAAGCTGTGTAAGACGGTCAACAAGAGCCATTTCCGTCAGTTTTTCCTCAGAAGTTATAACTGAACGTATAAGATAATTGGTATAATAAATAAGAAAACTGAACACAATAATAGCATTGAATATCCAGAAAAATGCAGCAAATTTCTGGTCACGCACAAATAAAGGTCCATAATAAGATGTATAGCCGGTGCATATAAGATAAAACAGTGCTACAAAAATGCTTACACTTATCGCTTTCAAGCTTCGCCGTTTAAGCTTATATGATATGTACTCGGTTACAAACATTACCGGTATCATTGAGAAGCAGTAAAGATGAAATCCATAGCCATATCCAAGACAGACTGTTGTTATGCCCATATATAACGTCAGCCATATATATACCATCCACACATATACGGCAAACTTTTCCTTATGTATAAGGAAGTAACCAACAACATACACTATTGCCGTCGGTATACTGTAATATACCAAAAACGGAACTTCGCACAATACAAAGAAAAACATCAGACCGAAAACAAGTCCGAGAATAATGGTATTCACTATATTAGCAAATTTCTTTATCCTTTTAATATCCATAGACCTTCTCCTCTCCAACGCTTATATATTCTTATTATATCACAAAAAATTATTTTTTCAATACGTTTAGTCTATTTTGATAGATAAAATTTAATTTCTTCAAAACTTTTGGTTAACTTTCTATGAATTCTATTGCTTTTTGCTTTGCGGTATGGTATATTATATATGAAATCGTTATCACAAAAAGAAGGTGATACTTTGAATATATCAGATTTTGCTAAAATTGCAGGGGTATCAAAGTCTGCTGTCAGCCGGTACTTCAATGACGGTTACCTCAGTAATGACAAACGTGAAAAAATTGAACAGGCTATCGAAAAAACCGGCTATTCACCAAGTCTTTCGGCACGTTCAGTACGCACAAGAGTAACAAAGCTGGTAGGCGTGATACTCCCAAAGCTTTCCAGTGAAAGTGCCGCAAGAGTTACCGAGGGCATAAGCAGCGTTTTAAGCGAATACGGTTATGAGCTTCTGCTTGTCACGACCTCAAACAACTACCATAAAGAAATAGAATCACTGGAGCTTTTCCGTCAGAACCGTGTTGACGGAGTTATCCTTCTTTCAACCGTATTTACCGACCTTCATAAAACTGTACTCAACAAAATGCGTGTTCCGGTGATACTTGTAGGACAAAACCTGAAAGGGTATAACTGTGTATGTCACGACGACTTCGGAGCTTCCAAAAGCCTTACCAAACTTATGCTGGACAAAGGAGCTGTTGAGCCGGCATATATCGGAGTAGATCCTGAGGACAAGGCTGCCGGCGAAGCAAGACGAAAAGGCTTTGAAAAAGCAGTTTCAGAAGCCGGACTGACATTAAAAAAGGAATTTATAGAAATAGCTGAATTCAACATCGACTCAGGATACGAAAAAGCAAGACATCTTCTCTCTCATCGCAGCAAACCTGACTGCATATTCTGTGCAACTGATTCAATAGCCGCCGGTGCTATGCTATACTGCCGTGAATCCGGCTTACGCATTCCCGAAGATATAATGATAGCAGCGGTCGGCGACAGCAAGATCGGCAAGATCGCAGCCGTACCTATAACGACTGCTCATCTCCACTACAAAACTGCCGGCAGTGAAGCCGCTAAGATGCTTTTATCAGCTATCAAACAGCCAGACCTGATCCCACGCATACTACAGCTCGACTTCTATATAATAGAAAGGAGATCTACGGAGAAATCTGAAACTGTGTGAAACCAACTGTTTGACATTGTAAGATTCTTGTAGTTTGTCAATGGATTTTTTGTGCAACCTGTGCTATAATGTATTCACAATATGAAATCAATACCACACGAGATGTGAAACGTATTGATCGGACGTAATTTAATAAAAGGAGAGTTGTTTATGGATTATCAGAAATGTGCATCCGATATTCTTAACGCTATCGGCGGACAAAGCAATATCGCAAGTGCTGCCCACTGTGCAACAAGACTTCGTCTTGTTATCGCCGACAACGCTAAGGTCAAGAAAGAAACGCTGGAAAATGTTGACGGCGTTAAAGGCGTATTTGAGGCTGCCGGACAGCTTCAGGTCATCATCGGTACCGGTACTGTCAACAAGGTTTATGACGAATTTATCAAGCTCGCAGGAGTTGAGGCTGCTTCAAAGGAAGATGTGAAACAGGCTGCTGCTTCACAAGCTCCGTGGTACAAGAGAGCTATCAAGACACTCGGTGATATCTTCGTACCTATCATCCCTGCTATCGTTGCTACCGGTCTTCTCAACGGTCTCTTAGGCGGACTTTCAAAGGCTGTTCCGTCTCTCGCAGATTCCTACTTCTTCAGTCTGCTCGACATTTTCTCAAATGCCGCACTCGTATTCCTCCCGATACTTATTGCTATAAGCGCTGCCAAGATATTCGGCGGAAATCAGTTCCTCGGCGCTGTAATAGGTATGATTATGATACACCCTAACCTCGTCAACGCATGGAGCGTCGGCGGCGGTGCTGAAACTCAGACACTCTGGTT
>DEBW01000144.1:9077-9278 GCA_002348905.1 Ruminococcus flavefaciens
CATTGAAAAATGGCTGCATAAGAGAGTTCCTGAAACATTCGACCTGTTTGTTACTCCTCTCGTTTCCGTACTCGTTACAGCATTCTTCACAATGACTGTTATAGGCCCTGTATTCTCACAGCTTGAAACATGGGTACTTGACGGCGCAAAGATGCTCATAGCTCTTCCAATGGGAATCGGCTCATTCATCATGGGCGGTGT
>DEBW01000203.1:0-2725 GCA_002348905.1 Ruminococcus flavefaciens
CTCCTGTTGAGACATCCACAACATCCACAACACAGCCAGGTGAATCAACAACTACTACAACTACAACTGATGAGCCAGGCGTAACTACAACAACTACAACAACTGATGCTCCTACTAAGTCAGTATATGCAGAGGTTACAGTAGTTAACGGCTTCTACTTCAGCCACGATCCGAATAACTTCAATATCGGTCACGTTGACGGCATGAAGCTCTACAGCGTAGTTGACGGTAAGGTATCAGAGGAAACTGTTGATACAAGCCTTGTAACATTCAAGGAGAGAACAACAGGTAAGGATACACCAATGACTGTTTACACAGACGGCGTATTCGTATACGATGTAGATGTATTCTACAACGGCGAGGCACTCAAGGATAAGGCTGGCAATGCTATCACATTCAAGGCTTATATCGGTGTAAAGGGTGACTCTAACCTCGATGGTAAGGCAGATGCTAAGGATGCTTCCAACGCACTCGCTTACTATGCTAAGGTTTCAACTCTCGCTGAGGGTGTTGACATCAACACATTAAAGGTTTGCCAGAACACAGAAGATGCTGATCTCGATCAGCTCGGTGCATTCCTCGTAGACGTTGATAAGGACGTTTACGATGCAGACAACTGGAAGACATACAAGGACGGCAGAGTAATCGATGCTAAGGATGCAAGCTATGTACTTGCTTACTATGCACAGGTTTCTACAGGTCAGGATGATCTCCAGGCTGCATGGAACAAGGTTATCTTAGACAGAGAGGAAAAAATCACTCCTTTCCTTAATAAGTAATCTTTAAATCAAAGAGAAAACCGGGTCTTTAAGGCCCGGTTTTTTTGTTAGAATTTACCTGTTGACTTCATAGAAATAAAGTGGTAGAATGATAGTCGGAAAGATCAGGCGTTTATCACACTATAAACACAGTGACTTCAATAATACTTATTGTGTTTTCGTAGAGTTTGATTTGACTTCCGGCTCAGGGTATGACAATATGTAATATTTTTTCAGACACCTGCACTGAATTGGTAAGTACAGTAAAGTATATATCATAACAGTGTATATGAAATAAGTATGTTATAAAAACAAAAAATATTACATAATGAATAATACCGGTAAAATAGCCCTTTGTATTAAATATCCATTGTGTAATACTTACAAAAATGGGTGGTATTAATCGTCAATTATTTTTGATAAAAATGTGCCAATTTTCTTGACTTATTGTAATTAGTGTGATAAAATGTAGTTATGAATTTTTAGGCGAGCTATAGCTTTAAGCCTGAAAATAACCCCCGGTCAGTTCTATTTCGGACAGAATGAGGATGAAAGGGGAAAATATATGTTAGAGAGGTATAGAACAATGAAGACTTCATTACTTAAGAGAGCTTTCGCAGCAGCTGTTTCAGTTCCGCTTGCTCTCAGCCAGTGCTTTACTGTAGCCAGCGCAGCTGAGCCAGTTACACTGAATGACACCGTTCTTTACATCAATCCTATTAATGGACTTGGTGGAAACGACGATTATACCCGTGTTGATGACAACACATTTGAAAAACTTTCCGACTGGAATGCAACTCTCCTCGGTAAGCTCACAAGCACTAACAAGAAGACCGGCACTTATGATGCTACTCCAATTTTCAACAGAATCATCAAGAAGTCCGGCAACTATAAGGAAGTTACTGAAAAGCTCCTTAGCCACGTAAGCACAATCAATTATACTATCGCTGAGAACGGCGACATCACATTTACAGGTTCTTTATCTGATATCGTTCCTGATTTCACTGACGGCGGCAAGAAGACTATCGGTAACGCTCTTAATGATCTTGCTGATCAGTACGGCGCTGACGAACTCAAGGATAACGGTAATATCTTCAAGGATATCGTTATCGCTGGTGATTTCACAGCTGTTATCAAGGGTTCATCCCTCGATGATACTAAGGTAGAGGCTGAGTTCACTTTCGTTGATAAGACTACAGGCAAGGCTTATAAGGGTACTGGCGTAGTTGATTATGCTGCTGAAAAGTTTGCTGAACTCAAGGCTGCTGCTTATGCAGAGGTTGAGAACGTTCAGGATAAGTACAACATCGACGTTAAAGATGCTAAGGCTCAGATCGACAGCTCTATCTCTTTCTATGAGAGACAGCTTACAAGATCTTTCAACTACGTAAACAAAGCTCAGGCTAAGGTTACTGAGGAAAAGCACTATGATACATTAGGAGATGCTATCAAGGCTGCTAACAACAGCAGATTTGCTGCTAAGGCTTATGACCTTTCCGCTAAGCACAACATTGATCCTAATGAGTATCTTACACTTGAAAAGGTTGCTTCTTACTATGAGAAGGCACTCAAGAAGGCTAACAACTTCTTAGAGCCAACTGTTATTGATATCTCAGTAGACGAGCTCATTGGTCTTGGCAAGGATATGTACGACATCACAACTAAGGTTGGCAATGGCGTAGCTACTTTCTCTGCTAAGTTCACAGATGCTGAGGCTGCTGATGCTATGGCTTACATAAGCGATACATATGATGTAACAGCTAAGGAGAGCTACAAGGAAGTTCTCGTAACTGTTGACTTCAGCTCTATCAAGGACGAGCAGGGCGGTACAGGTTCTGCTGACGTTAAGATCAAGAGAGTTGTTAAGGTTGAGCCTAAGGAAGTAGTTACAACAACAACTACTACAACAAAGCCAGGCGAGACAACTACAACTACAACAACTGAAACAAAGCCAGGCGAGACAACTA
>DEBW01000203.1:2844-13022 GCA_002348905.1 Ruminococcus flavefaciens
ACAACTACAACAACAACTGAGACAACAAAGCCGGGCGAGACAACTACAACAACAACTGAAACAACAAAGCCAGGCGAGACTACAACTACAACAACTGAGACAACAAAGCCAGGTGAGTCTACAACTACAACAACAACTGAGACAACAAAGCCAGGTGAGTCTACAACTACAACAACATCCACAATTAAGCCAGGCGCATCTACAACAACTACAACTACAACAAAGCCAGGCGATTCTACAACAACTACAACAACTACAATTAAGCCAGGCGTATCCACAACAACTACAACAACTACAACAAAGCCAGGCGATTCTACAACAACTACAACAACTACTACAACAGGTACACCTGTTACAACTACAAAGGCTGTAAAGGGTGCAACTGCAAGCATTGATCTTAAGACAAAGACAACTGCTGGTTTCTACCTCAACATCGACAAGGAGTTCAACAAGAACCAGATCGAGTCTATCAACTGCACATTCACAGAAGAGACTTCTTACATCGGCGAAGATGGTAAGGAAGTTGGCGAGAAGAAGGTTGAGAAGAGCGACGCTGTAAGCATCCTCGACAAGATCGGCTTCGGTGAGCAGACACCTGCTAACATGGCTGACAGTGCAGAAAACTTCAAGACAACTATCAAGGTATACGCTACAGAGGACATTGCAACTGCTGACGGTACTGTAGTTATCAAGAAGGGTGACACTCTCAAGGATTCTGAGGGTAACGACTTAACTCTTACAGTTTACATCGGTGTTAAGGGCGATGCAAACCTCGATGGTAAGGTTGGTTCAAACGATGCTTCCTGCATACTTGTATGGTACAGCAAGATGTCTACAGGCGCAGACGCTGCTGAGACTACATTCTCTACAAGCGAGCTTGTTAAGGACGATGCACTTCTCGATGAGTTTGCTGCATTCCTCAGCGACGTAAACAACGAGAACGATGAGAACAACTTCTCTGAGACAAAGGGCGACAGACAGCTCCTCGCTACTGATGCAACATTCATCCTTGCAATGTATGCTAAGGTTTCAACAGGTGCTGAAATGGACAGAGCTACTTGGAACGAGGTTCTCGGCGATACTTACGCTAAGCAGGACTAATCAATAAGCACATACCTGATTTAATTAAGTTTTGTTAAGCCTGCTGTCACAGGGGCAGCAGGCTGACATAGAAAAAATTATCTATCTGAAAGGAAAGAATCAAAATGAAGAAGAATTCATTAAAGAGAGTATTTTCTGCTCTTGCTGTAGCAGCAGTAGCAGTATCTGCATCTTCTGTAGCAGCTTTTGCTGAAGAGGGTGACGGTGGTTTCACAGCAGCACAGATCGAAGGATCTGCTAACAAGCCAACAATCACTGTTGAGGTTGACGGCGTTGCAGGCGGTAAGGTTTTCGATCTCGCTGACGTTGCTGGCAAGACAGTTACAGTAAACGTAAACGTTGCAGGCGCTAACGCACAGTACGCTTCAACTGGTTTACACATCTACTACGATAAGGCACTCGACGTTGCTACTGACGATTTCGGTGATGCTAATGTTGAAGCAGGCGCTGCTATCAAGAAGCTTTCTGCAAACCCAGCTGAGAACGATCCTACAGCTGCTGATCAGGGCATGAAGGGCTTCTTCGTAGCTACAGCAGGTAAGGCTAACTACGGTATCGATGGTACAATGTGGAAATTCGACCTCAAGGTTCCTGCAACAGCTAAGGAAGGCGATGTATTCGGTATCGATATCATCTACAAGTCCAGCAAGAACGCTGAAGACCTCTTCGTAAACGCTGAGGATAACGAAGCTGGTAAGATCATGCAGGCTTACGCTTTCACAAGAGGTATCTACAACTCTGGTTCTAACAACACATTCGCTGCTTCTGCTGAGGATGTAGCTAAGTGTGCTGCTCTTGCTGATCTCGATAAGAGCTACGATGGTTACATTGCTATCGGCAAGGCTCCTGAGACAACAACTACAACAACAACTACAACAACAACTACTACAACAACAACTACTACAACTACTACTACAACAACTACAACTCAGCCAGCTACTACAACTACAACATCTACAACAAAGGCTGGTACAACAACTACAACAACAGCTAAGAAGCCTACAACAACTACAACTACTAAGAAGGCTGCTACAACTACAACAACAGCTAAGAAGGACGATTCACCTAAGACAGGTGTTGCTGGTGCAGGCGTAGCAGTTGCAGGTCTTGCACTCGCTGTAGGTACAGCATTTGTTCTCAGAAAGAAGGAAGACTAATTAATTAGTCACAATTCTTAATAGAATAATTAAAGGCTCTCCAGACGGAGAGCCTTTTTGTTATATAAGAAAGACCGCATTATTGCGGTCTTTTGTGTTATTTTATTCCCCAGCCGTCAATATCTCCACGAACCATTGCACCGAATATCCTGTCCTTGAAACCGTGGTCGCTGCGCTCCTGAGCAGCGATAAATTCCTTTGTTCTCTGACGGTTCGTGTGTCCGTCAGCCGGACATTTTGACTTGACTATCTCTATACCCTCATGTCTGACCGCACGGCGTATCTCCTTCTCAGTAGCAAGTACAAGCGGACGTATTACCGTCAGCTTTTTGTCGTCAAGTAGAGTTACCGGCGAATAACAGCCTATTCTGCCCTCAGTGAACAGATTCATTATGAAGGTTTCGACGGTATCGTCATAGTTGTGCCCGAGAGCGACCTTGTTACAGCCAAATTCTCCAGCCGCATTATGCAGCGCTCCACGCCTCATACGTGCACATAAACTGCAAGGATTCGGCTCTTTTCGTACATCAAACACTATCTCGCCTATCTGCGTAGGGACTATGTGATACGTTATGCCGTTCTTTCTGCAAAGCTCGGATACTGCTGTATAATCTCCGGGAGTACCGCCGAAGTTCGGATCTATGGTTATAGCCGTAACATCGTAATTTATACCGATAAAGTTACGTAGTCTGACAAGTCCGAGCAGAAGCACAAGGCTGTCCTTTCCGCCTGAGATGCCAACAGCGATATTATCGCCGTCCTGTATCATGTTGTATTGCTGAATTGCTTTTCGCATATGTCCCAAAATTTTTTGCATAAAAGCCTCCAAAAATTATTTATCACACATTAATTATACTTCATAACGGAGAAAATTGCAAATATATCTTGCAAATCATGCGAAAATATTATATAATATATTTTGGAATATTTCGGCAGTAAAGCCGTTTAATGAAAGGAACTACATTATGACATTTCAGGCAGGAACGCTCCTCGCTCTGACTCCGCAAATGAAAAATCTGTTTATACTTTTAGGCGCTATAGCAGTAATTCTCATACTCGTTATACTCCTCTTCGGCGGAAAAAGTCCCTTTATGAAATTTATGAACTTTTTCCTTGAAGAAAATGAAGGCGCAAGCGGAAATCAGCAGCGTGGCGACAGAACCTCTTCAAGACATCGTGATGAGCCTGTTCAGAAGAAAACGTCACAGCCTATAGTTGAAATGGCTACACTTATACGCAAGTCTGATGACAGACTTCGTATAATCGAAAGTACCGGTCAGCAAAAGCTCGTTGACGAATACTATGAACTGGTTTTCGTTACACGCAAAGGGCAGAAATTAAGGATCGAATGTTCAAGGGAAGCTTATGACAAGATACCCTTCAATCAGCAAGGCTCACTTACTTATAAGCGGAATACCCTTGTTAAATTTAAATACTACGAGGATACAGTATATAATAACTGACAAAGGGACGGTTATATACTGTCCGCATATTTTCAAGCTTGGCGGACAGTATGCCGTCCTCTTTGTTTGAACGGAGGAAAATATGGTAAATTTTGGCAATGAATGGGATGAGCTTCTTAAAGATGAATTTACGAAAGAGTACTATCTCCGGCTTCGTGAATTTCTGAAGAATGAGTACAGAACACAGCGTATCTTTCCGGGAATGTACGACATTTTTAATGCGCTGAAGCTCACTTCCTACAGTGATGTAAAATGTGTGATTATCGGACAAGATCCTTATCACGGCGAAGGACAGGCGCACGGTCTTAGCTTTTCCGTCAAGAAGGGCATAGCTCCGCCGCCGTCGCTGGTGAATATATTCAAGGAGATACGTGACGATGTTGGTATCGACAATACCGGCAGGCACGGCGAACTTACGAAATGGGCGCAGAATGGTGTACTTCTGCTCAATTCCGTGCTTACTGTACGTGCAAATCAGGCGAGAAGCCACCACGGTCAGGGCTGGGAGCAGTTCACAACAGACGTTATACATCTCCTCAACGCTCGTCAGAAGCCTATGGTGTTCATGCTCTGGGGCGGAGATGCAAAGGCTAAACAGCAGTTCATAACAAATCCGGCGCATCTTGTGCTGAAAGCAGCTCATCCAAGTCCGCTTTCGGCGTATAACGGATTTTTCGGGTGCAGACACTTCTCACAGGCAAATGAATTTCTTCGTGCAAACGGTATAGAACCGATAGACTGGTCGATAGATTGAAAGGAATAGATTTATGAAAGTAAAAGACTTATTTAAGGAAAAAACTCTGTTTTCATTTGAGGTTTTTCCGCCTAAAAAGACAAGCTCAGTTGACGTTATTTATCAGACACTTGAAGAACTTCGTGACCTTAAACCTGACTTTATAAGCGTGACTTTCGGCGCAGGCGGAAGCGGAAACAGCGTGTATGCCCTTGATATCGCATCTAAAATAAAGGAAAACGGCATAATCCCTGTGCTTCATCTCCCATGCATAAACTTCACAAAGGCTGAGATAGACGCTACTCTTGAAGAGGCTCAGAAGCGTGGAATTGAGCATATCCTCGCTCTCAGAGGAGATATAAACCCTGATATCCCGCCGGTGAAGGACTTCGCACACGCAAGTGACCTTATCAGCTATCTTCGCACAAAGGGAGATTTCGACATTGCCGGAGCTTGCTACCCTGAGTGCCACCCTGATGCTGATACCCTTGAAGAAGACATCGAGAATCTTAAAATCAAAGTAGATGCCGGAGCTGACCACCTTATCACTCAGCTTTTCTTCGATAACGATAGCTTCTACAATTTCAGGGACAAGGCTGCTGCTGCCGGTATAAACGTGCCTATCGAAGCTGGTATCATGCCGGTAGTAAACAAGAATATGATAGAGCGCATGGTAACTACCTGCGGAGCAAGCCTTCCAAGAAAGTTCGTAAAGATAATGCAGCGCTATGAGCATAATCCGGAGGCTCTGCGTGATGCCGGTATCGCTTACGCTATAAATCAGATAGTTGACCTTGCTGCGAGCGGTGTTGACGGTATCCACCTTTATACTATGAATAACCCATACGTTGCACGTAAAATAAGCAACGCCGTATCGGGCATAATAGAAGCATGATGAAGCTTGATACGATATCCAAGGATGAAGCTTCCCGGTACATGGGAGTGAAAGGCACTCCCGACGATAATATCAAGGCTATATTAGACCGCCTTGAGCCTGTTGTAAGGGCGCAGCTCCGACCGGCTTATGTTTACCGTGAAACGAATATATCCTTTACTGATGAGGGTGTAAAGGCTGATATCGGACTTCTGCTGACCGGAAATGATATACGCAGACATCTTTCCGGCTGCAAGAAAGCTATACTCTTTGCAGCGACAGTTTCGGCTGCGGCTGACAAGCTTATACGTCAGGCTGCTGTTACAGATATGGCTGAGGCTCTCGCAGTTGACTGCCTTTGCAGCGCTGCCATAGAGCAGGTTTGCAGCAAGGCAGAGGAGGAGATATTCTCGGTTTCAAAAGCAGCCTACCGCACATGGAGATTCAGTCCCGGCTACGGCGACCTGCCTATATCTACTCAGAGAGACTTTCTCCTCGCACTTAACGCTCAGCGGCGCATAGGTCTTACTGTGACTGAGAGTTCACTGCTTATACCGTCTAAATCAGTAACGGCTATAATAGGCATTTCTGATACTCCGTTAGCTGAAAGCAAGCATGGCTGTGAGGTTTGCAGAATGCGTGAAAACTGTGCTTTTTCACACAGCGGAGGTTGTAAAAGAAATGTGAATTGATAGTCAGAGTTTAGTTACTATTGTTTACAAACTGTAAAAAATAATCACGAAAATACAGCAAATTTACTAAAATTTAACAAAATTTATATTGATTTTGAGTATTGACAGCACATATCACAAAATGTTATAATAAAGACAATCACAGAGTATGCTCTTTAGCGAGCAAATATATTAAAGGAGTTAAGCGAATGAAAAAAACTAAGGCGTTTATTTCAGCTTTTCTTATGATAGCTGCTTCCATCTCTATGACTACTTCATGCGGCAGCAAGAGCGATTCTTCCTCTGAAGAAGATTTCGGCAATGTTGACGTTGAACAGGGCGTTAGAGATGAGGTAAATCAGGCTGCTTCAAATACAGATCTCCTTGATGATACTGAACTTGAGAATAAAACTATAAAATGGATGGCTTCATGGGATATAAACCCTGATTCTACCGGAAAAAATAAACCTACAGAGCTCGTTGTGTTCGAGGAAAAATACGGCGGAAAAATAGAATATCACCACGTTGACTGGGCTGAACGCTATGAAAAGCTTTCAGAAGCTATAAACGGCGGTGAGGGTATCGACTTCTTCTGGGGAGGAGATATGGACGCTTTCCCTAAGGGCGCTATAAGAAATATATTCGCTCCTGTGGATGATTATATCGACTTTGATAAGCCTCTCTGGGAGGACGTTAAGGACGTTAACGACGAGTTTATGTGGAACGGAAAGCACTACCTTGCTTTTGTTCAGGCTACCGGCGATAAGGTAGGCTGTATCTATAACAGAAAAACGATTCAGGAAGCCGGTCTCGATGATCCTGCTGACCTTTACGCAGAGGGAAAATGGGACTGGAATGCCTTTGAGGATATGTTACAGAAATTTGTAGATACAGATAAACAGCAGTACGGCATCGATGGATGGTGGTTCGAGTCAGCATTTATCAATACTACCGGCGTACCGCCTGTATCTATCAAGGACGGCAAGCTCGTAAGCAATATCAGCGATCCGGCTATGGAGCGTGTTCAGAATTTCCTCTATGACCTCAATCAGACCGGCTGCATCGCTATCGGTGTAGGCGATTACGGCTGGAAGGAACATCCTGAGTATATCGGTGAAGGTAAACTTCTCTTCTATCCGGTAGGTCTGTACGAGCTTTACAAAGAGCCTGAACAGTGGAAGGCTACATACGGCGAAGATGCATTCTTCGTTCCGATGCCGAAAGATCCGAATGCTGATGAATATTACATACCAGTAGGTATGGAGTCATATACTTTTGTTAAGGACGGAAGCAATCCGGAAGGTGTTGCTAAATTCCTTGAATGTAAGCGCTTTGCTATAATGGATGAGGAAACTAAGTCTATTGCCGATAAACAGTTCCGTGAGGACTACGGCTGGAATGACGAAATGGTAGAGATGCAGAGAGAAATGCAGGACCTCGCAAATGAGAATCCTTTCTTCGATCTCTCAGCCGGTGTATCTTCTGACTGTGCAGAGCTTCTCGATCAATCACTCAGAAATACTGCAAGAGGTACTCCGTGGAATGAGACATATGAATCAATTGCTTCAAGTGTTCAGACTTATATTGACGAGGCAAATAGCAGTCAGTAAGACGCACATATAAGGCATTTTTTACCGCTGTTTCCCTTCTTATTTAGCTAACACCGTATAATTGTTAAAACAGACTCAGAAAGCAAAAAATACCATTGCAAAACGAACAGAAATATAATATTTACTGAGAGGTATGCGTTTGTGAAAGGAGGGTATGATGTATGCAGAGAGTTCTGGTTACTGGCGGAAGCGGTCTGATAGGACGTTATATATGTTCCGGACTGCTGAAAAAAGGCTTCGCTGTTGTTGCGGTCGATAAAAATGAAGACCTGTATAATGACGGCAAACTTAACTTTACGTTTGAACCGTGCGACATCAATGATAAAAATGCTGTTACCGCACTTTTTGATAAATATAAATTCGATATTATGATACACGCAGCATTTACTGTCGATAATGACCTCGGTCCTGTTGTGACCGAAAAGGAGATAGATGCTTCAAAACAGTGCGATAAGTATTTGTACCGCTATGCTATGGCGGAAGGCGTTGGCAAAATAATCCTCATAAGCACAGATCAGGTCTACGATTTTCCTAAAACTCGTGAGCCTATCCGTGAGGATTCTGACATCAAGATAAAGACAAACTATGCTACAATGAAGTACGCTCAGGAAAAAGCCCTTGTATCTGAAATGCTGCATTTCAAAGAAGTGATATGCTGCATTACGAGAGTTGCGCCTGTATATACCCTTAATTATACCGATAATCTTTTAGCTAAGATAACTGATCCGAAGGACAATACAAAGTTTGTTTCCGGTAAAGGTCAGTACGGTTTCCAGCTTTGCTGTGTGCATAATCTCGTGGACTTTATACTGTGCTTCGCTAAGAATGCGGAAGACCTCAAATATGCTGGTATCTACAATGTAAGCGATAAGCTGCTCATTACAGCGGCTGATATCATCACTTTCATGCGTGAGCACCACCACCTCGGTACAGTTGTACAAAGGTCGCCGGGCGGAGCTATGAATAAGATAAAAGGCTTCTTTGGCGGAAATAAGGACGAAAAGACACATTACCGCTATCTCGATCTCAATAAGCTGGAGAATAACAATATGCTTGATACCACAAAGGCTGCAAAGCTTGTTACTTTCCGCTGGGATATCCACAATACAAAGTAAATATCATAACAAAAAGGCTGCCGTATTGGCAGCCTTTGTTTTTAGAAAAATTGATGTTTTTATAATGAAAATAGTGGGAATTTATTTGGCATCTGTGTTAATGTTGAAGTGAAATATATCTTTTTTACCGATATTAATTATACTAAAATTACTTTTTAAAAGTATGATATACAATAATAATTTCTGCATCGGGACGATAAGAATCCAATGTGCTGAAAGAGTCATCGCCGTTAATTGTTACAGATTCTACAGAGCCGTCTTTGGTAATCCAGCCTGTTATTAGGTCATATTCGGGTTTTAACGTAATATTTACAAATCCAGCATTTTCCAGCATTTTATTTAAATCTTCGTAATTTTTTTCTGTTGCTTTTCGACTTGAAATAGGAAGATTAATTTCCTTTATTATATGATATGTAATAATAATTTTGGTATCATACGGAAATCTGTCTTTGCTTTCAAAATGATTTACGCCATTGACAGTGATTGATTTGACAGTGTTTTCAAATTTAATATGATTAATGTCAAGGTCATTTATTGGTTGAGTATAGACATTTGTAAATCCTGCTTTTTCAATTGTATTTTTAGCATCTAGATAATCAATACTGATAAGTGATGATGAATCAACTCCAATTGGTGTAAGTTTACTTTGTTCAATCTTATTAGATTTATATACCATTAATCCTAATGTTCCAATTATTACAGTTGTAATGCATACAATAGAAAGAGTAGTGGCAATCCAGTGATCCCCTAAAAAATCAAAGATTTCTTCAAAAAAATCGGGCGAATTTGCGGATTTTTTGGGCATATTGAGCGTTGGACTATTTCTATTAGCGTTTGGTGGCGGTGTATTATAAATGTGATACTGGTTATAAATATATGTTGGGTTAGGGTTAGGCGGTGGAAGAGTTTTTTGTGGTGGAAGAGGTTTTGGTGGTGGAAGAGGTTGTGGAGGAGGTGGTTTAGGTTTGTTAGCACTTGCGATAAATAAACCTATTCCTAAACCTAATAATGCACCGATAATGCCGGCTACTTCAGCATTACTTGTATTATCAAGATTATCTGAATTTTCAACTAATGAGTAGTCTTCAAATATAGAATCACGATGTAGTTCTGCACCGCAGTTTTCGCAGGTATAGTCTTCAAAGTATGGAGAAAATGAATATTGTTCGTCTAATGATTCATTACAATTTGGGCATATGTTTTCAGACATTTTACCTCCTCCTCAATATTAAAGATTGATTTCATGACATATAAATTAATAAAAACGTCAACTGTATAAAAGAATTGCAAGTATTCATTTTCAATATATGTTTTTATAACTTCTTTATTGTTTGGAGTGCTTTTTATTCAAAAACAGTGTAATTATCAGCGGCGTTTTCCTTTGTAGCGTGTTCGGTAACGTTGAGTACCTTAACTTTCAAAGGCTTAGTGCCCATATTTATCTCGATGATATC
>DEBW01000163.1:0-4047 GCA_002348905.1 Ruminococcus flavefaciens
AGTAGAACTTGTAATCTTGCTTGGTATTGTAGATGTAGTTGACGATGTAGAAGTTGTTGTACTCTCGGTTGTGGAATTTGTGGTCTTGCTTGTAGTTGACGATGTAATCAATGATGCGGATGCTGTTGCACTCTCAGTAGTGGAAATTGTAGTCTTGCTTGCCGTTGTTGATTCGGTTGACGACTTAGAAGTGCTCGTTGTAGTTGAAACCTTTGTAGTGGACGAGCTGTTTGTTGTTGTGTAACCATCTGTCGTAGTTAAACTTTCAGTTGTTGTGGATGCGCTTTCAGTTCTCGAAGCAGTAGTTGTTCCGCTTGGGATAGTTGAGGTCACGGTGGAAGTCATACTTGACGAGGTTGATGATAAAGTTGTATTTAATGTTGTTGCAGAAGTTGTTCTTGATGTTGTCTTGGAAGTTGTAGTACTTCCAGTTGTTGAAACAGTAGTTTTGCCCGAAGAAGTTGTTAATGTCACGCTTGTTGAGCTTCCGGTAGTTCTGGAAGTTGTTGCAGTTGACTTTGTCGTGCCGTCTGTTGACTTCGAGGACTGAGTTGTGGTTTCGGTAGTTTTAGTTGAAGGAGATGTGCTGATTGCTGTAGTTTTGCTTGTTGTATTCGATGTAGTCTTTGAAGTTGATGTTGTTGTACTTTTAGAAGTTGATGAAGATGCTGCTGTGGTCTTAGTTGAGCTTGAAGTTGAATCAGTGCTCTCAGCGGACTTAGTTCCGGTGCTTGTAGAAGTCAGAGTTGTCGTGGACTTTGAACTACTCTCAGTTGTGGGAGCTGTTGAAGCTGCAGACTTTGTTGACAAACTTGTCACAGAAGTTGTTTCTGTAGTTTTTACGGAGCTTGTCGAGGTAGTTGAAGTGGCCGACGTTGTGGCTTTCGGAGTTGTTTCAGAAGTTGATGTTTCTGAACCGAGAAGCTTTACATTTGCCGGATTTACGGTAACTGCTACCCTTTCGAGGTCAGCTGTGTACACCTCAGCATTGCCGAGAGATACCTCATAAGTACCGGGCTTTGCGTTCTCGTTTACATCGAATGCTAAAGAGAATAACACTCCTGTTTCGGTAATGTTTTCCTTTGCAAGATAATCACCGAACGAGATAGTATAATTTCCGTCACTGACGATTTTCAAGGAGTTGTTGTCCTTGAATGGCTCTGTAAAAACAACCTTTGTGAGTGTAAGTGCGGAGCTGTCCCAAATGAGGTCTGCCTTACCGGCAGCAAATCCTGGATTTACTGTGGCTTTGACAGGCAGTACGATATCTGCATCGGGCTGAATCTGAACGCTTGTTCCAAGCATTTCTATCTTGAGTGCATCAGTTGCTTCGCTGTCTCCAAGCTTAACATTTGCATTTGTAAGCACAGTCGGAACTGCATTCAGTTCAACGTCATAAATACTTGCGTTGTCAAGCTCAATCGTATAATTTCCGGCTTTTGCTGTCTCAGCAACAGTGAATTTGAGTGTGAAGAATGTACCGGCTTCTGAGAAGTTTTCCTTTGCGAGGTAGTTTCCGAAGCTTAAACGGTACTTGCCGTTTGAGCTGATAGCTGCCACTGCATTTTCAGGAGCGAGGTCGCTGTATTCGACAGTTTTGAGGTTGAGAGCGGTATTGTCCCATTTGATATCAACCGTTCCGGCAGCGTATCCGGGATTATTCGCAGCCTTGACAGGCACAGCTATTTCTGTGCCCGCCTTCAGGTCAGCTTCTATGCTCTCAGCAGCGAGAACAAGCGCCGATGCCGCAAATGCCGGAGTCGGTATAATTGTGAATATCATGGCGAAAGCGAGGAACATCGCCAGTAATTTCTTTTTCATACTTGTTCAGTTCCTCCTTTATATTTCTGCATCAACGATGTATGTATCGTAGCCTTCCCAGCCGTTTACATAACGGGTGAGTATCATAACATCACGGAGTGTAACTTCGCCGTCTCTGTCGATGTCAGCGGCTCTGAGGTCGATCTTTGCTCCTTCATCGCCGTTGTAATAGCGAGTGAAGAGCATAGCATCCTTGGTGTCAACAGTGCCGTCCATATCAACATCGCCTATCTTGACAGTTGTCTTGACAAGGCTTGCTTTGAGCTCTTCAAGTTCCTTTTCTGCCTTAGCCTGAGCTTCCTCTGCCTTCTTTTGAGCGGCAGCAGCCTTCTCAGCGTTTGCCTGAGCGGTCTTGGCATCAGATTCAGCGGCAGCCTGAGCCTTTTCCGCAGCAGCCTGAGTTGTCTTTGCGGCAGCAAGTTGCTCCTTGAGGTCGGATACCTCTTTCTGGAGGACTTCATCTGCCTCTGCGCCGGCTTCGAGAGCCTCTACCTTTTCATTTGCTGCGGCGAGCTGCTTTTCGAGGTCAGCTACGCTTGCATTTGCGGTCTTGAGGTCAGCATTTGTCTTATCGAGCGATTTCTGTGCAGCAGTGAGGTCGGTCTGAGCAGTTTCAAGCTCTGCCTTTGTTTCGGTAAGAGTCTTATTTGCGGCAGCCAGCTCCGCTTCTGCCTTAGCCTGAGCTTCCTCTGCCTTTTTCTGAGCGGCAGCAGCAGTCTCAGCGGCTTTCTTCTGTGCGGCAGCTTCCTTTTCTGCGGCAGCCTTATCAGCTGCTGCCTTTTCGGCAGCGGCTTTCTGAGTTGCAGCTTCTTCTGCGTTCTTATTAGCAGTTTCTAATTCGTTATAATACTTCTCACAAACCTGGAACTGACCATAATTTGGTATAGAAGCAACCTGCTCTTCTGAAAGAGTAACGGTTAATTTCTTTACTTCGTCGATAGCCTTTTTCAGTGATTCCATGTCATACTTGTCAGTTTCCTGGATATGTCCGTATATATCATCTGTATACGCAATGATACTATTCATTATACTTATATCATCATTGGCTTTTAACAGTACAGAAGCATTAGTAACAAATTCTTGCTTTTCCTTTGTTAATGACTCGAATGCAAGCACTGCATCAGTGTATTTCTGTTTCTTTTCATCTGTATAAAGGAATGTTCCCAGCTCGTCGATAAGAGTAACTGCCTTATCTACTTCATAGTCGGTGAGATAGCCGGGGGCATCTGGCATATCCACACGGGCATATTCTTTATTTCTCTTATCGGGATCGAATTTTGTTCCAAGACCACCGGTAAGTTTAGAACAGTTTTCAAACATATAGTATCCGTCCGTAATATTTGCTGTAGACCATTTGTCGGATACAAGTATTTTATTCAGATTTTCGCAATATGCAAACATATAGCATGTATCTTTTACATTGCTTGTATCAAAGCTGCTGAGGTCAATGGATTCAATTGATTCACATTTATCGAACATCGCATACAAAATTTTTACATTTTTTGTATTGAAATTGCTGAGGTCGAGTTTTTTGATTGCCTTACACTCATAGAACATATATAACATATTTGTTACATTGCTTGTATCAAATGAACTAACATCAAGGGTTGTGAGAGCTTCACAGGACTCGAACATACTTGACATATTTGTTACATTTCTTGTATCGAAATTACTGAGATCAAGGGATTCAAGTTTTGGGCAATCATAGAACATTCCCAACATATTAGTTACTTTTGAAGTATTAAAATGGCTTACATCTAAAGAAGATAATTTATTATCATCGCCAAACATTCCTGACATATCAGTTACTTTACTAGTATCCCAATTACTTACATCTAATGTAGTTAAATTATTACAACCAATAAACATAGTATTCATATCAGTTACTTTACTAGTATNNCATATTAGTTACTTTTGAAGTATCAATGTTCTTCATATTTATTGAAACAAGCTCAGGACAATTAGAAAACATCACCGACATATCAGTTACATTCGATGTATCAGCGTTAGAAAGGTCAATGGTCTCTGCACCCAAAAAATTATCAAAGAGCAAAGAACAATCCTTAGGAAGAACAGTTCCCTCGGCACATACTACCTTTTTGACAGAGCTATTACACCAATACACCTGTACGTCTGATTTTAATACATTTCCTCCGAGGGTGAGCGTACCTGTTTCCTCGTCAAATGTAACCATAGAGCCGGCTGTAAAGTAACCGGGAGCATCTA
>DEBW01000163.1:4061-4518 GCA_002348905.1 Ruminococcus flavefaciens
CATATTCGCCGTCAGTTTTATCAAGCGAGTATGCAGTGCCTTTCTGACCCACAAGTGCAGTACAGCCATCGAACATATATTTGTTGGCTGTTACATTGTCCATATTCCACCTATTTGAAACAATTATGGAACTGAGCTTAGTACAACCCGAGAATATGCCAAGCATACTTATTACGTTGCTTGTATCAAAGCTGTTGAGATCAAGAGAAGTAAGCTCTGGACAGTCAACGAACATAAAAGTCATATACTTTACATTGCTTGTTTTGAAACTGCTAAGGTCAATGGAAGTAAGCCTTGAACAGTCGTAGAACATACCGTTCATATTCTCAACGTTTGAGGTATCAGCATTTGAAAGATCAATGGTTTCAGTAGACCAGAAATAATTTCCGAAAAGACCTGAGCAGTTCTTGGGAAGAACAGTTCCCTTTTCGCAGGTAATATGCGTAACGTATAAATC
>DEBW01000163.1:4555-4803 GCA_002348905.1 Ruminococcus flavefaciens
AAACATACTGATCGTTTAAAAATGCGATAAGTGCATTTCTGCTTACGTCACCGTAAAGAGTGAGCGTTTCGGTGCTTTTGTCAAATTTAGTGCAGGCTTTAGTCAGGTATCCGGGTACTTCTTCTGTATCGACGTGAGCCATTGTTATATCAATCTTTTCAGCGTCAAAAGCAGTATCGTTTGCGCCTAAAAGCTCTGTACATCCCTCGAACATTCTATCTGATATCGTTACCTTTGATGTATCCCAC
>DEBW01000163.1:4923-8059 GCA_002348905.1 Ruminococcus flavefaciens
TTTGTAACATTGCTTGTATCAAGCATACTGATGTCGAGATATTTCAGTCTCTTACAACCATTGAACATTGCCCAGAAACTTTTTACTCGTGAGGCATCGAAGTTTCCTAATCTCAGGTCAGTAAGATTAGTACACTGGTTGAACATATTAGAGGCTTTTACTACCTTTGAAGAGTCAGCGTTGCTGAGATCGATAGAAGCTGATTTAAACTCCTGAAACAGTCCATCACAGTCTTCAGGAAGAACTGAGCCCTTTGCTGCAATTACCTTTTTTGCCTCCATATTAATGGATTTGCCTACTTCTGATTCTTTTATGTCGCCATAGAGCATGAGTGTGCCGTTAGGGAGGAGAACCGCTGATTGGAATGCTGGCTTTTTGTCTGTGAAGTAGCCGGGAGTTTCCTCTGTATCAATGCGGGCATATTCATGGTTTGTATTGCTGCTGCTATAGGGTGTGCCGTTCTTGCCGACAATAAAAGGACAATTATAGAACATATCTTCTGAACTTGTAACAGCGTCAGTGCTCCATTTATCTGAAACTACTATCTGACAGAGGTTTGTACAGTTTTTGAACATATAAGACATATTCTCAACCTTGCTTGTATCAAAGCTTCTGAGGTCGATGCTATTAAGACTTTCGCAGTCCTCAAACATATATATCATATTCGTTACATTTGATGTATCAAAACCGCTGATATCAAAAGTGTTGAGCTTTTTAAGATAGCGGAACATACAACTCATATCCTTAACCTTTGAGGTGTCAGCCTTTGAGAGGTCGATAACCTCAAGGTCAGTCCAATAAGGACTATTAGTATTGTAAGGGTTATAGCCATCAAAAAGGAATGAGCAGTCCTCGGGGAGAACAGTTCCCTCGGCAGCGACAATTTTCTCTACGCCCGGAAGTTTATTGTATGCTTTGATAGCCGAAGAAGGAACATTTCCGTTTAGGGTGAGAGTACCGGTAGCTTTGTCAAAAACTGTAATCGGAGATACGTTTTTAATCTCGTCAGTCAGGTAACCGGGATTCTCGGCGGTGTCTATATGAGCGTAAGTACCGTCTACAAATTTTACGTCAAAGCCTGTGCCGTTTTTACCCTGAATGCTATAACAGTTGTAAAACATATCGCTTGAGTGTTTTACGCTATCCGTATTCCACTTATCAGAAACAGCTATCTGTGTCAGGCTCCTACAGGATAAAAACATACAACTCATATCTTCAACATTCTTTGTATCAAAGCTTCTGAGGTCAAGAGAAGTAATGTTACTACAACCGTAAAATGTACCCACCATATCGGTTACATTTTCTGTGTTCCAGCCGCTTACATTTATTGAAGCAACGTCCAGAAGGTATAAGAACATAAAATTCATAACCTTGACATTGGAAGTATCTGCCTTTGAAAGGTCAATAGAAAATACATTTTCCCAATATCTCTCATCAGTATCCGTGTTATATCCTAAAAACAAATATGTGCAGTCCTCCGGGAAAACAGTTCCCTCTGTGCAGACAATAGAGGTGACAGCTTCATTCTTGGCGTATGGCAAGAGGTCTTCTCTAATTGTATCAGGAAGCTTGCCGTTAAGAGTAAGAACGCCTGTTTCCTCGTCAAATTCAATAGCATGAACGTCTGCATCATGTACTTCTCCTGTTGCCGGAATTACTTCTGTTTCCTTTTCGCCGCATACAGAGCAGATGCGCTCCTTTAAGCCGGTCTCGGTAGCTGTTGGCTCCTTGGCAACTGTCCACTCGCCCCATTCGTGCTCGATTTTTTTACCTGGTGAAATAAATTCACTCTTGCCGCAGACAGGGCAGGTGCGTATGGATGTGAGATCTTTGTCACACGTTCCGCTATAGTATTCCCATTTGCCATATTCATGAATATGTGAGAGATATCCGGGAGTTCCTTCAAAGTCGAGACGTGCAAATTCCTTATAGTCAAGAAGGCTGGTATCTACTTTAGTACCGTTTTCGCCTTTGAGTTTTGTACAGCCGTCGAAGGTTCCTGCTAAAGTATTCTTATCATTGATCTTCCACTTATCGTTGACAAAGATAAACTGCAGACCTGAGCAATCACAGAACATATAGTTCATATTTGTAACTTTGCTTGTATCCCAGCCTGTAAGAGTTATAAGTTCAGCACAAGAGCAGTTGAACATATAATTCATATCAGTTACTTTGCTTGTATCTGCATCGTGCAGGTCGAAATCGGTCGCCCTGAAATACTGGAACATCTCCGAGCAGTCCTCAGGGAAAACAGTTCCCTGTTTACAGTATACCGTTTTGACTTTTTCATTGTCAGCATACGCAATAACATCGTCTTTGTTTACGTTTCCGCTGAGAATAAGTGTGCCTCTTTCCTCATCAAATGATACGGTAGAATCAGCTGCATCTGCGGTCAGATTGAACTTAGTCAGGCTCACTTTGCCTGTCGTCTGCGGCAGTCCGCCGCTGAGAATGCACAGTGCCATAATGAACGCTGCGGTCTTCTTAATAAGATTTCCTTTCATCGTCACATCTCCTTATAAATTAAAATTATCAAAAAAGTGTATCCCACTGGAATCTATATCCCACGGAATACGCTGTTTTTCACATGAAACTGTCGAATTGGCAGAGAAAAATATTTTTACCGATACTGCACACATATTAACCAAATATTCTTCCGTTCCAGTGACAATATCATCTGTTTATACCCAAGATATTACTATTATATATCCTTTTCCCTCGCCCGTCAATACTTGATGACGTTTTTTCCTACAAAAATCAGCTATTAAATGGCTATTCTGCATTGGCAAACCGTAGTTCTTTTTCTTGAAAAATTTTTTACAAACTAAAACACCGCCACGAAGGCGGTGCAGTATATATCAATCTTCAAATATTTTATCTGCCGCATCAAGGTCAAGAAGATAATACTTCCTGCCTTTCTGACGGTTTTCGATAAGCAGTTCTTCAGGTATAAGCCTTAATCTGCTCCGTACAGTATTCTCTGACAACAGAAAACAGACAAACTCCGCATCATAGGTAATGTCATTGATCCCATCCGTCATATTTCATATTAACCCACTTAATATTCTGACGTTTTCCCGGCTTTTTCCCTTTCAGCAGGAAATATTGCAGTATTGTCTCCAACACCTGCATATCA
>DEBW01000060.1 GCA_002348905.1 Ruminococcus flavefaciens
GTGACCTTGACGCATTCCTTTGAAGCATCAATGAAAAGAGTGCTGTTTTCAGACTTGTTCTTTTTCAGCACCATGATGCAAGTTGCGATAGATGTGCCGAAAAACAGGTTGTCAGGGAGCTGAATAATGCAGTCCACAAAGTTGTTGTCTATCAGGTACTTGCGTATTTTCTGTTCAGCACCGCCACGGTACATAACCCCTGGGAAACATACAATAGCAGCAGCTCCGTTATTCGCAAGCCAAGCAAGCGAGTGCATGATAAATGCAAGGTCAGCCTTTGACTTAGGTGCAAGCACACCGGCAGGGGAGAAACGTGGATCATTGATAAGCAGCGGATTGGCATCGCCCTCCCATTTTATCGAATAAGGCGGATTTGACACGATTACTTCAAATGGTTCATCGTCCCAATGCTGTGGTTCAACGAGTGTATCTTCGTGAGCAATGTCAAATTTATCATAGTCAATATCGTGCAGGAACATATTGATTCGGCACAGGTTGTATGTAGTGATATTTATCTCCTGACCGAAAAATCCCTGACGAACTTTGTCTTTGCCGAGTATTTTTGAAGCTTTCAGCAGCAGTGAGCCTGAACCGCAAGCCGGATCGTAAACCTTGTTTACCTCTGTTTTGCCAACAGTTGCAAGTCTTGTGAGCAGTTCCGATACTTCTTGCGGAGTGTAATACTCACCGCCGGACTTTCCGGCATTTGAAGCATACATACCCATGAGATACTCATAGGCATCACCGAACGCATCAATAGTATTGTCCTGATAATCGCCTAACTGCATGGAAGCTACGCCGTTCATAAGCTTGACAAGCCGCTCGTTACGCTTTGCAACCGTACCGCCGAGCTTGTTGCTGTTAACATCGAAATCATCGAACAGTCCCTTGAAATCGTCCTCGCTCTCACAGCCTTGTGCAGAACTTTCGATGCTGCGGAATATGCCTTCAAGCGTTTCGTTGAGGTTTTCGTCTGTATCAGCTTGGGTAAGCACGTTGCAGAAAAGTTCGCTTGGAAGAATGAAAAAGCCTTTGGTAGTCACCATATCTTCACGAGCAACCTCTGCTTCTTCATCGGACAGTTTTGAATAATCAAAATCAGGATTACCGGCTTCATGTTCGCCGGCATTGATATATTTAGTAAGATTTTCAGAAATATAGCGGTAAAACAGCATAACGAGGACATAATTCTTAAAGTCCCAACCGTCAACGCTGCCACGCAGATCGTTGGCTATTCCCCATATAGTACGATGAAGCTCCGCACGTTCCTGTTCTTTTTTGTTATCTATCATAAAAAACCTTCTTTATTATAGCCTAAAAATATGTGTATACTGTATTATTATACTTAAATTGTACCACAATACATTGGGTATGTCAATGAAATTGCTCGTTGATACTTGTAGCAATGTCCTTTTACATTATTTCTTCATTTCATTGTATATCTCCTTATATACAGACTGAGAAACCTTTAATGATACTCCATTAGAGAAGTATATTGTATGTTCACCATTTTCATCTGCATCCGATATATAAGCTATCTGTTCGATATTGATTGAGTATGGACAATCTTTTGGCTTAATCATTGGTTTATCATTTTTGTTTCCACCTATATCAACAACAATAGCAACTATTGCAATAATAATACCTACAATAGCTATTGTACTATTAAAAGAACTGTTTATTATTTCCTTATCATCTGTTTTATCTAATTCTATCTTTGCCATTCTGAAAATGAAAGAAAAAAAGAAACTTATAATAGCTATCGTTATAAGTGCTATATTTAATCCATGTTGTACCATATAAATAATGGTGCATATTGAAAAAATGAGTGTTCCATATTGTGATATGATGAACATAGATATAGGGAATAATCTTTGAAGCTCCAAATTAACGGCTGTGTATTCAGCATAGTCTTTCTTATAAATAAAGAAGGCTTTTAGATATTTCAGATCATTTTTTATTCTAATTATCATCTTTTGAGACCACCTATATTGTTCAGGAATACTCTCGATTTTAAGTATATCATCCCAATCAGATTGACGTTTTTCACTTTCTTTCTCTTTTTCAATAGAGCGTTTTTTATCTAATTCCAAATGCGAATTAATAATAGCTTGTTCCAATCGCTCATAATTTAATTCTTGTTTTGGGTATACTTCTTCACATTCAAAATCGTATGGTCTATATTTTTCTAAGTATGAATTCTTCATTGTTTTTCCTTTCAGCCTTATATTCCTAAATCCTTCACTATCTTATAAAACCTATTCCTTTTCATATCAAGCTTCTTCATAGTTTCAATGGCGGTCTGTTCACCGTCACGCCACTTCTGACACTCAGCTCTTAATTTTTCCTCATTAAAAGGTAAAGGTTGCCGACCACGGTATTTACCTTCCTGTTTGGCAATGGCGATACCCTCACGCTGCCTTTGCAGAATAGTCTCACGTTCAAGCTCTGCCAGTGCTGCAAACACTGTAAGCATGAATCTCCCTTGCGGAGTATCAGTATCGACATTCTCTTTCAGACTGATAAGACCAACTCCCTTGTCGGTCAGCTCCTGAACGATCTGCAACATATCCTTTGTACTTCTTGCAAGTCGGGAGAAGTCTGACACTACCACTACATCGCCCTCACGGACGTAATCGAGCATAGCTCTGAGCTGAGGACGTTTCGTGTCCTTGCCACTGAGCTTGTCGATGAAAACTTTTTTTATTTTTTCAGTGTAGCTTTCAAACGATTGGAGCTGACGAGCTTCATTCTGTTCCGCTGTAGATACACGAGCATAGCCGATGTATGTTTTATCCATGTTATACACTCCTTTTTTATATTGTTATTTATGTCAAATAACAAATGGTATTTTGGAATTGTCTCGAATTGTAGTATGTGATATCAATTCTTTGGAAGCTCTTTATCGATCCATACATCCGGACCGCACTT
>DEBW01000109.1:0-349 GCA_002348905.1 Ruminococcus flavefaciens
AAGTGCGGTCCGGATGTATGGATTGATAAAGAGCTTCCAAAGAATTGATATCACATACTACAATTCGGGACAATTCCAAAATACCATTTGTTATTTGACATAAATAACAATATAAAAAAGGAGTGCATAACATGGATAAAACTTACATCGGCTATGCTCGTGTATCTACAGCGGAACAGAATGAAGCTCGTCAGCTTCATTCGTTTGAAGGCTATACTGAAAAAATAAAGAAAGTTTTCATCGACAAGGTAAGCGGTAAGAATATGGATCGTCCGCAGCTTCAGGCAATGCTTGAATATGTACGTGAGGGCGATGTTGTTGTTGTCTCAGACTTCTCCCGACTTGCAAG
>DEBW01000109.1:458-1094 GCA_002348905.1 Ruminococcus flavefaciens
CAAGGACGGTTTATGCTAACCGTATTCGCAGCATTAGCAGAGCTTGAAAGAGAAACAATACTGCAACGTCAGCGTGAGGGTATAGCTATTGCGAAGCAGCAAGGCAAGTACAAAGGACGCAAGCCGCTGCCATTCGATGAAGCTAAATTCAGAGCTGAGTGTAAAAAGTGGCGTACCGGAGAGCAGACCGCTGTTGCAACTATGAAAAAGCTCGATATGAAGCGGAATAGATTTTATAAGATAGTTGCAATTTTAGGCGTATAAACTACTTTCAATTTTTTTAAGGAGGACGAAAAATGAAAATCAAGAAAATTATTGCAATGCTATCATCTATTACGATGATAGCCACAACTTTGGAATATTTCCCTTCATTTTCAACAAAGGCAAATGCTGCTTTTAGTAAAGAGGAAAATATTTCCAATAGTATAGTTTTAGAAGAGGCAATTCCCTTAAACATTACTAAAGTTAAATCAGAATATTCAAAAACAACAGCCGATGGTTGGGAATATTATGAGGAAGATAATTATATTACGATCTGTGGATATTCTGGCACGGCAACAGAGCTTATGATACCGGATGAGATCAATGGACAGTCTGTTGTTGCGATTGCGGATGAAGCATTTTCTGGAAACAGAC
>DEBW01000109.1:1162-5660 GCA_002348905.1 Ruminococcus flavefaciens
ATGGATGTAAACGACTTAAAACGTTGTCTCTTGGTAAATCTGTTTCTTCACTGGGAGAGAGATTTCTTGAAGGCTGTGTAGGCATCACTGAGATTACAATTCCCCAAACAGTTACAGATGCTTGGTATGCACTGGAAGGAAGTAGTGTAGAAACTGTAGTTTTTGAAGAAGGAATAAAAAATATTCCTGATTTAGTCTGCTACAATGCTGCCAATTTGAAAAATGTTATAATACCTGAAAAAGAGGATAACCTTGATGGTTATGTTATAGGGGACAGTGCTTTTTGGGGAACATCATTAGAAACAATAAAGATACCTGATAGTGTTACCCGTATAGGAAATAACTGTTTTTATGGATGTAAACGACTTAAAACGCTGTCTCTCGGCAAATCTGTTTCTTCACTGGGAGAGAGATTTCTTGAAGGCTGTGTAGACATCACTGAGATTACAATTCCCCAAACAGTTACAGATGCTTGGTATGCACTGGAAGGCAGCAGCATAGAGACTCTTATTATCGAACCTGGTATGAAGACAACACCTGAATATCTTGCGGCTGAATGCCAAACCCTCAGAACAGTATATCTTCCTGATTCAGTTTCTGAAATAGGTGATTATTCATTTGCCGGCTGCAAAAATCTCGAAAAAATCAAATCCAACAGGACTACTTTTAATTTCTCGGCGCATTCTTTTGAAGGATGCGAAAAACTTGATGATGCGAGATTCAGTATTCTTGATCCTGAAAATACATATCTTATTGCTAATTCTGAACAAACAAGTGTAAATGGTATAATCAACTATACTCTTAAATATAAACTCATGCCTTCCGTAGCTAAATCAGCAGAAAACATGGAAATTCATCTTAATATTCCTGAAGGATTAACTCTATTGCTTGATACAGTTCAAAGCAAGAACCTTGTTTTTGATACGGAGAGTATTGATAATGGCGTTATTCCAGTTAATTCAACAGAAGGCGAGTTGCGTTTCAGTGTTCGTGTAACAGAAGTCGGCGAATATCAGGTTTATGCTTCTTTGAATTTTAATTATAATAATTCTTGGTGGGAGCAGACGATTGGAAGACTTAATGTTGATTGCCCTGATATTACTTGCTGTTCTCTTGAAAAAACCAACAGTTATGAAATTACAGTTCATGGTTTGGCGAGTAAGGGCAGTGAAGTTGAAATATATGTTGACGATAAGAAAGCTAAAACTGTTACTTCAAATAGCTATACTGGAAAATACTCATCGTCAGTTTCATTGTTGGAAAAGAAATCCGGCGATTCATATACAATTTATGCAAAATGTAATGGTATTATAAGCGATAAGATAAGCGTTGTATATGAAGAAAACCATCCTTCTATCAAATCAGTTTTAATGCTCTACAACAGTAACGAAGAGGACAAAATCGATATAACAAATGTCTTTACAGAAGGAGTATCTCCGGTCATTAGTTATAACCCCGCCTATCCATTAAAGTTTGAAATTGAAGCAGACCATAATGACAAAATTTACAAGATGTATGTTACAAGTACAAAGGGAAATATCACGAAGTATCTGGAAGCAAAGTGGGATGAAAAAAAGCAGCTTTGGATTGCAAATGGATTTTTTGATGAGAACAATCATAATTATATTCCCGGCGCATTAAATGTTACATGTTTACCTGTAAACACATCTATAGCCCCCCTTAAGAATGATAGAGAACTGACTATTCCTAAAAGACTCATCGACCATAGTTCTTATGAGGTTATTTCTCAAAATGATGAAGGGTCAACAGTGGAAATCAATCTTTCAGATGGTGAAAAAAATGGAGAAATGAAACTTTCCATAATTGAAAGCGAAGAATTGATTGAATTATTAAATGTTTCGCCCAAAGAAGTTTACAGTAATCCTCAAAAATATGGTTTTTCAAGTGCTGGTGGTATACACGATGATGGAGAATATAAAAAACAGCGATATATAAGAAATTTCACCAAAGAAGAACTTGATGAATATCGAAACTGGAAATATGCTAACGATCTTTTGTCAGCATATGATGATATCTTCTCGGGGCAAATAATAATAGAGAAAATAGTTGGGGAAGATAACATGGATGCTGACGCAAGAGTAATTGGTTATATGATCGGTGATATTACTGAAGTAGGCATGGATTTTTTAACTGAAGGTACATATAGTATCATGACAAAGGTTATTTCAGTTGCCTCTGATGTAACTGATTTAAAAGTTGATACGATGAATGCAAGGGGGACATCTTACGAATATGCTGCTTGGTTTTTATTTGGATTAAAACTGATCAATGAGGTCGACATCATAAGTGGTCCTGTTCCGAGTGCTATCATTGATACCGTAGAAGATTACCTGTATTATTGTATGGAAACCGGTGAACCTTTCTTCTCTTTGGCTGGATATTTAAAATTTATCATTGATCCCAGCGGTATCGTATTTGAAGCTGTAATCGGCAATCCTGTTGAGGGCGCAACTGTTACAGTTTATTTCAAGGATGCCGAAACAGGAGAAACAGTCAAATGGAATGCTGAAGATTATGACCAGCTAAACCCGCTTCTGACCGATAAGGAAGGCAAGTATTTGTGGGATGTTCCCGAAGGTGAGTGGAAAGTTGTATGTGAAAAGGAAGGCTATGAAACAGTTGAAACAGAATGGATTGACATACCACCAGTTAGAACAGATGTTAACATTTCACTTATAAATAAATCAACACCTGCAATTGAAAGTGCTAATATGGAGAATACTGACATTATTATTAAGTTCAACAAATTCATTGATATATCAACTGTAACCCCTGAAACGCTGATAATAGATGATTTCAACGGTAATTACATAGTTTCACCTCAGCTTATAGATGAAAATGATAAATATGCTGATACATTCATTATTTCTGGCAAATTCACAAATCAAATAAAGAGTATTTCAATTACAGATAAAATTATTAGTTACGCTGGCACTGCTACAGAAAAATCATCAATAGCTATCAAACATTCAGAATCAATGACAGATTACAAACTTGGCGATGTAAACAATGACGGTCAGATAAACTCTGTAGATGCTTCTTTTGTTCTTGCTTATTATGCCAAAGTTTCTACGAATCAAGATGGCGGCTACAGTGATGCTCAAAAAGCAGCTGCTGATGTAAACAACGACGGTTCAGTAAATTCAGTTGATGCTTCAAAAATCCTCGCTTACTACGCTTATGTTTCAACCGCCAAAGAAGAAATACTAACTATTGAAGAATATTTGAAAAAGTGATAATTAATAATAAAGCAACTAACTGCGAGGTAATTTATGAATTCATTTAGAAAACTCTATGAGAAACACCCTAAATTCAGAAAAGCATTTAATACAATATATACTAAAATTGATAAATTGAATATATTAAGTTGGCTTTCGGCGGCAATAATTATATTATCTCCCACTTTAACTATATTCTTTAATTTACCAGATAAAATTAAAGTGCCTGTTACTGCTATTGTTAGTACAATTTTAACATCTCTTATTATTCCGTGCATTATTAGCTATAACAAAACTAAAAATGAACATAAAGCTAAACTATATGAACGCAATTTACCTTTTTATACAGAATTAGCAGACAAAATAATAGATGTTTTTCAAACAACAGAACAAAAAGAACAAAGGCAAAAAATAGTTTTACTTGCCAACTATATTTCTGATAAATACTCATATATCTGCCTTAGTCTAACAAATCGTCAGATAGATTTTGTATTTAACATTAAAGATGAATGCTTAATGTTTTTCGATCCAAACAATCAAGCAAAAGCATCTATAGATAACATTTATGAAAATGCCGAATCGCTTTTTTTGGAAATCAGAAAGCAAGCTGACCTTTCAGGTGATATTTTTCTTAACGAAATTATGGTTGAAAAGCTTGAAATGCCAAAACTTGGTAATATGCGTTAATTGACTTTAACTACTATTTGTAGCCTGTCTTTATCTGCAATAACAGAGTTATAGCTCCTCAATTGTTATGGGGAGCTTTTTCTTTTTCAGTATAGTCCGTTGATACAAGTATCAACGGCTTAAATTTCGTTGACTTTCACATCAAAATGTGATACAATTTTAATAAATAATCACGAAATAAAGCCTATTATTGGGTTATTATAAAGAGGTCATATTATGATAGATAACAAAAAAGAACAGGAACGTGCGGAGCTTCATCGTACTATATGGGGCATTGCAAATGATTTACGTGGCAGCGTTGACGGCTGGGACTTTAAGAATTATGTCCTTGTTATGCTGTTTTACCGCTATATTTCCGAAAATCTGACTAAATATATCAATGCCGGCGAACATGAAGCCGGTAATCCTGATTTTGATTATTCAAAACTGTCCGATGAAGAAGCAGAGGTTGCTCGTGAAGATATGGTGACTACCAAAGGCTTTTTCATTCTTCCAAGCGAACTTTTCTGCAACGTGCTTACCCAAGCTGATACAGATGAAAACCTCAACGAAACGCTTGAAGGCATATTCCG
>DEBW01000106.1:0-172 GCA_002348905.1 Ruminococcus flavefaciens
CGGCAGCAATGCCGTTCCGCACGGCTATAATCACAACCAACAACCATGAGGGTAAGAGATATAAAGCGATGCCCTCAGACCTATAAGCGTAGATATAGAGAAGCTAAGGAGAAAAATTCGCTATGAACGAAACAAAAGCAACTGTGTCCGAGTACCATATCGGGCATACGAT
>DEBW01000106.1:427-3421 GCA_002348905.1 Ruminococcus flavefaciens
ACAGCTTTATACTGCCGTCTGAGCCAAGTCACCAGTACATTGAGAAAGGAAACATCATAAGCAGAGCCGAATCCGATAAAACACTATATAACGTAAGCAGATAGCCATATCACGAGAATTCATGATATGGCTATCTTTTTGCTAAATGCTTGCTTTTTCTTCCATAATGGTGTATAATGTATACAATTATAGTACATATGAGGTGGATAATCATGACTGATATGCAGCCAAAGAAAATGATCATACTCGATATTCTTGATATCCTGAGAAAGCACACCGACGAAGACCACAGGCTTTCACAGCATCAGATACAAAACTTGATGGAATCTGAATACGGAATGAAAGTTGATCGAAAAACGGTCCGGCGCAACCTTTCCAAGCTGATGGAGTATGGATTTCCAATCAAATACCGTGGCAGCGACTTTGAAGAAGATGCTATCATCCGAAACAGCAAAAACGGTGAAGAAACAATCCTGACCGACTGGTATTACGTTCACAAGTTTATGAACGGCGAACTGCGGCTGCTCATCGACAGCGTTCTGCTGACAGACGGTCTCTGGAAAAAAGACCGTTTGAGTCTGATCCACCGCCTGGAAGGATTGTCGAGCAAATATTTCCGTTCTGAAATATCCAAGATCGACATGGATATTTACGGAAAAGTTCTGAACAGGGAAATCATGATGACGCTTGAAACTATCGGCAGTGCAATAGCGAACGGCAGGCAATTATCCTTCCATTACTGCGACTGCGGACTGGACGGAAAGCTGAAATTCAGACTCAACAGCAGCGGCAAAAAAAGGCAGTATATTGTCAATCCCTATCAGGTGATCTCTCAGAACGGTCATTCTTATCTGATATGCAATCTTCCGCAGTATGACGATCTGACGCATTTCCGTATCGACCGCATCAAGGATTGTCAGGTGTTTGATGAGCCTGCCAAGTCTCTGCGTATACTGAAAGGCTTTGAAACTGGTATCCGGCTCTCGGAGTATATTAAGTCTCACCCAAATCTCTGGAGCGGAGAGCCTGTTCACATCACATTTCAGTGTAAGCAGTATATGATGAATGATGTCGCAGACAGCTTTGGCACAGATCTCCGCATTGAGAAACTGCCTGACGAAATGATGAAGGTTCATGTTTATGCAAGCGAAAGCTCAATGCTGCACTGGGCAATTCAGTTTGCGGATGCGGTTGAGGTGCTGTCTCCGCAAAGCTTGCGTGAGCAGATCGTAGAAACGCTGAGAAATGCTCTTAAAAAGTACGAATCCTGACATAGGGCGTTTTTGGTGCATCGTTCGTGATATAATATAATCACAGAAGGAAAGCACAATAAAGCAATTAGCATACTGCACATTTTCAGTGGTGCTGATTTGTGCAAAAGAGAGAATTTTCTATTGAGCCGCCCACATCTTCGGAATTTCAATTTTTATATGCTATGATAGAACCGTAAACAGAAATCCTTTCTTATTGTCAGGAGGTAGCATATGGAGTATATTGAGAGAATGCAGTGGATAGAGGCTTGTCAGATGTTCTTTGATGCGTATGCCAAGTTCCAGATTGACGGAACAGAAGCACAAGCGTATGGCGTGGGAAACAGCATAACTGACACAGGACATTTTTGTCCCGTTAAGTTTGCTATAATATAATCATAAGGTAAAAATAAAGGATTCAATTTCTAAGGAGGAAAGTATATGCGAGTAACATCATCACAGGCAGCAAAGCTGCTGCGTCAGCTCAACGACGAACTGAGAGCATTACAGCTCAAGGAGTCAAATTCCAGCAGCTTCGTAGCCGCAATTCAGGAGGATGTCGAATCTGTACGTCCTGCGTACAATTTCAAGGAAATGCGTGATGCTCAGGCAGAGGTTGAGTGTAAAATCCGTACAGTAAAACACGCAATAAACGTGTTCAACACAACAACAATTATCCCGGATTTCAATATTACGATCGACGAGATGCTTGTATATCTTCCTCAGCTTAATGCGGAATGTGCTACCCTCTCTAAAATGAGAGACGCAATGCCGAAAGTGCGTGTCAGCTCCGGTTATTCCGGCGGTGGCAATATTATCGACTATAAGTACGCAAATTACGACATCGAAGAAGTTGGCAGGTATTATACAGATATTGCCGAAACATTGGCAAAAGCTCAGACAGCACTTGATCTTGTCAACAGTACTGTCGAATTCGAGATAAATATTTAAGGCGTATTCCGTTTACGGTTCTCACGCCTCCTTTTGAATATGACATTGTTCATGTTCAAGGTTATCGTTGTCCGTTATTATCTTTCTTTATTGGTTTAGGTCAGGGTTCAATGTTTCTGACTTACAATGAAAAAAATAATTCGGCTGTGAGAACTGTAATAAAAACTTTATCTGTCAGCGGAAGTTCGGTTTCAGGCTGGCAAATCAATTGCATAAAATTTATGATTTAAAAATATCAGGAGGAAATGAGTATGAATCTATTTGAAATCGGTATCAAATACCTGAAAGCCAATATTCCGTGCCTGAACGATGACAAAAACTGGCATAAATTTGAGAAATACTATTTTGATGAGCCGGATTATTCAAGCTTGGAAAATGCGTTCTTTGAAATCCCTAATTCGATGTATTCACAGCGCAGAGGAAAGTACATAAAATACCCGGTAAATGAAGCTGCAATTATGAAGGTTATTCATGGCGATTCAAGTAAACGGACTTGCGATTACAGATTCATTTTCAAACAATACGGTGAGGATTATCAAAAACTTGTTGATGATCTTCAATGTGAAATTGGTTTCAAAATAATTAATAAAAATCCTAATAAGAATTCTTGGGTAGTATTTGCAAAGGCATTATGCAGTGCAGCTGGATTTCTTTCGCAGTTTAAGGATTTTGACGCTCTGTGTTCATTTTGTACAAAAAATACTCCGGAAGAACGCTTGAAAGTTGCGGAGAACATTCTAAAGCAAAGAGGTGCTGGATGTACTACACTTGTGATGACGCTGAACTGGCTGAA
>DEBW01000106.1:3486-7507 GCA_002348905.1 Ruminococcus flavefaciens
CACCTTTGTCGTATTATTACTGGCATATTCTATGACGAGTTTTTAGCAAAAGGAGCACCTTATACAAGCACAATCAAAGTTAAGTGGGCTGAAGAACTACCGAAAAATGTAAATGTTCAGAAAGATGTTTTTATAAAAACTGATATTCAGGCAAAGGAAGATGGCGCTGATATATTTGCTTTTGACAGACTTTTGTATTTAATTGGTTCAGGCGATTTTTGGGGAACAGACAAGATTTTTGAACAGATGAAAGCTGAGTATGCAGCAAGTGTTCGTGGACAAGATAAAGATAAACGTTTTATAGATTATGTCATTAGCTCACAATAATATCGCTGTGCAATAGGAGGTCACCATGCGAAACATCGACAAATTCCGTGGTTGTCTCATAGGTGGGGCAGCCGGAGATGCTCTGGGATATGCTGTTGAATTCAAAAGAGAGGATGAGATCTTCTCTGAGTATGGCAAAGATGGCATCACCGAGTACGATTTGATATTGGACGATGATGTCGCCGAGATATCGGATGACACACAGATGATGCTGTTTACGGCGGAAGGTATGCTGCTTGCCGTCAGCAAAAGTAACATTCCCGATTACATAAGCAGCATCAGGGATATGTATCAGTGTTGGTATCAGACGCAGAGTGAAAAGTATCCTGTGCAGGGCACCAAATATTGCTCTCAACTGATGCGTGTGCCGGAATTGTACCATAGAAGATGTCCCGGAACGACCTGCATGACAGAGATCAAAGCAGGTGCAAACGGCACGGTCGAGGTTCCAATCAACGACAGCAAAGGCTGCGGCGGAGTCATGCGTGTTGCACCGATTGGGCTGTATTTCACCGATACTGATATTTCATACGAATACTCCGATATGCTTGCAGCAGAAGCAGCAGCACTGACGCACGGTCACGACCTTGGCTTTATTCCTGCCGCTGCATTGGTGCATATCGTCAGAGCAGTAACAGAAAGCGATATACCGCTCAAAGCTGCCATAAACGATTCTATCGCAGCGATGGAAAAGCTGTTCCCAAAAGCAAAGCATATATCCGAATTTACTGCTATCATGCAGAAAGCTGTTCAGCTTGCGGAAACAGAACAGGACAACCTTTCAGCTATACATCAGCTCGGTGAAGGCTGGGTAGCCGAAGAAACGCTTGCAATCGCTGTTTACTGTGCTTTGAGGTACGAGAACGATTTTGATATGGCTATGAGAACTGCTGTGAATCATAATGGCGACAGTGATTCCACCGGAGCAGTCTGCGGAAATATCCTCGGAGCATATATAGGCTACAATGCTATCCCGCATAAATACAAGGAGCGTTTGGAACTACATGATTTAATATGCGAGATTTCAGATATGCTTTGTAAAGAATAAACAGAATTTTTTCAATACAACTGTATGAGGTAATTGTAATGAGCATTACGTTTTTTTCAGAAGATACCATAAGAAACTATGAGTTCCAGTGGTTTGAAGAGCATCTTAAAGAACTGTCGAATGGAAGATACTGTATCTTGCGAAAGGATAAAAAAGAATGGTACAGTATCGTTTCTGACAAAGAATGGGACAGAATCAAGTTTCATTTTGAATTAAGATGGAAACAGGGATTCTACATAACCGAAGTTTCAAACATCAATATAAGAATACACTTGGAAAGCCAATATGCCAGTGATGAAATAGACAAAATGGCAAGAGAGTATTTGGCAAACAATAAATGTTTAATTGTTGGAAATACATTTAAAGAAATTGACAGACAAAAATTAGAACAATCCATAACTCCTGATTTTTCATCAGAAGGAACTGCGATACAAACAATTAAGCAGATAATTGCCGTTCTGGATTCACCTGCATATCAAAAGTGTGCTAAGATTATAGATGAGTTTATTAGCAGTTTAGATAAATAGATTTACATATGACAGAAAGACCTGCCATTTTCCGCTAACGAATGATAGGTCTTTCTTTATTCTTCATATTCCCAAAACGTTATCGCAAACATAGGGCGTTTTTGTCTCATTGCGCATGATATAATGATATCAGTAAGGAAAAATATCCGATAAAATAGGAGGATTTCTATGCGAGTATACGAAGGCTATGGCACAGGTCACCCAGTATATACGATCAAGAGCAATCAGGTTTATCATGGCTACGGTACAGGTCATCCCGTCTACACTATCAAAGGCAATCAGGTATATCAGGGTTATGGTACGGGACATCCTGTGTACACAATAAAAGGAAATCAGCTCTTTCATGGTTACGGTACAGGTCATCCCGTCTATACGATCAAGGGGAACCAAATCTATCAGGGATACGGTACAGGTCATCCTGTTTACACGATAAAGAACAATTGATTGGAGGTCGCACTATGCCAAATAATAAAAAAGGCAGCAGATACACATTCGATAGCTTTGAGATTACACAATTCAACAGCAAAGCCTTTGAGAGTGCAAAGAGATTTGCAGAAAACGCTGCTTCCAAGCCGTTAGCAATATTCGGCGGTACTGCAACAGGAAAGACACATCTGCTCTATGCAGTTAAAAATGCTATCGAGCAGAATTCACCCGAGCTGGATGTTATCCTCACAACAACAGCTGATATGCGTTCTGCACTGGCTGATATCCTTAATAGCGGCGGTACATCGGAACAGTTCCGTGAGAAGTATTTGCAGGCGGATGTTCTTCTGGTAGACGACATTCAGGCGCTTGCAGGCAAAGAAGCAACGCAGGACGAGCTCATCCTTCTTTTCAATGCGTTCTGTGAATCGAGCAGGCGTTTCATGATGACTTCATCAGAGAAAGAATCGTATCGCAGACTGAAAGATCGTCTGATCATTCGCGGATTCTTCGGAGATTTCGCAGTCATCACACGGGCGTATATCCATGTGCAGATTGAACCCGACGCGGAACACATCAATCAGCGAAAGGAGTTACTGCACAAATCAGAACAACTTTCCTGGAAATTATTGCATGATGCAGATTTCGATATTGATGCATTCAAGTCGTATTATAAAGACGTCTGGACGTATTTTATCCGGTATATTGGATTATTCGATTTGGACCGTGAGGATCTCAAAATCGTAAGCTATCTGAATCGTATTGATACATTGCTGCATTGCAAAACGCCGGTCGGTCTGAAATCATGTGAATGGAATACTTGTATTCTGTTTACGCACGCACTCATCTATACGATTTCTTCACATGATTATACAGCGTACAGAGGAGGATTTTTCGGTAATGGTGTCCTGTTTATACCGCTGCCGCATCATGCCGGAACAGATGATAGTCTTGAAATCACGATAGATGAGTTTGATGAGTGGTTTCAAAAATTCTGTGAAGGCTATCGCAACCGCAGGATACGTAGGTTACATTGGCGTTTTGATTGATGTGAGGAGGCTTTTATGACCGTATCCGTATATTCAAGAGAAGCAATCGAATCTGTTATAGCTGACGGTAAGTTTCCGAAGAATACCGCCGTTATCAGCTTTTGTGACCCGGCGCTGAAGCATATTGACAAAGACTATACTCATGTCGATTACAGCAATGTTTGCAATGATGTATTCTATTGTGAACTTGATGATCTCGACCTTGATTATCTTCCGGAAAAGGGCTATACCTACGAAAGCTTCTTTCCGAATGNNTGAAGCATATTGACAAAGACTATTCCCGTGTCGATTATAGCAGTGCCTGCGATGATGTCTTTTACTGCGAGGTTGACGATCTTGACCTCGACTATCTGTCGGAAAAGGGATATACCTACGACAGCTTCTTCCCCGAAGCGCCGGAGCTTGCAGAGTATATCAACAAAGCATTCCGTGACGGCAAGAATATCATCTGTCAGTGCGAATACGGTCAAAGCAGAAGTGCAGGGTGTGCAGCGGCGATATTGGAGCATTTTTACCGCCGGGGCATTGACATTTTTACAGATTACAAGTATTATCCGAATCAGGTCGTGTATCACAAGATTTTTGATGCGCTGGAGGCGGCAGCGTTTCAGCCGACAGAGTATCTTCAGCGTGTACACGACTAT
>DEBW01000106.1:7690-9422 GCA_002348905.1 Ruminococcus flavefaciens
TCGGTATGCCATAGAAAACTTGCGCATTATATCGTAAGCAGCATGAGAAGATAATTTATCACAAGAAAGAATCAGAGCATTGTCAATTTTCGGCAATGCTCTGCTTTTTTATATTATTCGTCCTCATCACTGCACTCGCCAAGCCCATGAAGTAGCTGAATGTATACGCACTCCGCTCGTTCANNGAACGGAAAAGATATCATCTGTCAGTGTGAATACGGACAGAGCCGCAGTGCCGCTACTGCAGCAGCGATAAAGGAATTCTTCTTCCATAACGGAATAGATATCTTTACGGATTACAGATACTATCCAAATCAGGTGGTATATCACAAGGTTTTCGATGCTCTCGGAAATCTGAAAGTACAACTTGAATGTCCGAAAAAATAGCACGCCGAAGGCGTTCCGATAAAAGGAGGAAGCGGAGCCGCAGCTCCGCTTCAAATTTAATGCGCCTCTGGCGCAAAATATTACTCTTGAATTATTAATGTCCGGGATGGTATAATAAAAAATCATAAGAACTGCAAAGAAAGGAGAAAAAATATGCTTCATAAAATGAAATTAAATTCAAAACCGTTTGAAAGTATAAAATCAGGCAGCAAGACTATCGAGCTGCGTTTGAACGATGAAAAACGTCAGCAAGTTAAAGTGGGAGATTTTATTGAGTTTTCCCTTACGGATGATCCGTCGAAAAAAATCCAGACCCGTGTTACCGCACTTCATAAATACAGTTCATTTAAAGAGCTGTTTGCTGCATTTCCAAAGGAGAAATTCGGATACGGACCCGATGAAAATGCTGCACCTGAGGATATGGATGCATTTTACTCAAAGGAGAATCAGGAGAAATACGGCGTTCTTGGAATCGAGCTGAGATGCACCGAGCTTCAGCGATTTATCGATGCACAGGACGGCGGATACGGCTTCGGTGACACATATGAAACGGCACTTGCCGAAATAAAACGCGGTATGAAATGTTCCTGCTGGATGTGGTATGTGTTCCCGCAGATAGCCGGACTCGGAATGAGTTCCACAACTGCGTATTTTTCGATAAAAGATCTTACCGAAGCACGCGATTACTATGATCACCCGGTTCTCGGCGAACGTCTCCGTGAGATAACATCCATTCTTCTTGATATTAATGAAAGCGATCCGATGGTGGTATTCGGTGATCCGGACTGCTACAAGCTTCGATCATGCATGACGCTGTTTAAATACGCTGTTCCGGAAGATGAGCTTTTCGTAAAAGTCCTCGATAAATTCTGCATGGGTTCGGAAGATACGCGTACACTTGATCTGATATAAAATTTCGTAGCCTTAAAACATCGTTTTTATGATTCCTGGAGTGGAACGCCTTAATATTAACGGAAAAGTCATTTTTGAAGGTGTTGTATAGAATTAATTTCACAACGCCGCATTGTTCAATCAAAGATAGAATCAAATAAAATTCAAGAAATCATAAGCAGTGAATGTCAGAACAGATCAGATATTCACTGCTTTTATTATTTTTTCATATTATCTTCGAATTTTCAAAAATGATGTGCTATAATATAATTGTGGTCAGGTTGAGCATTTAATGGCGAAAGGATGATCTAATGAACGTATCGGTACTTTCAAGAAATGATGTTTACAAAATCATTGTAAATGGAGAATTTCCGAAGAATACGGCTGTAATAACTTTCTTTGATCCGCCGGATGGACATTCTGCCGGTTATCAGCCGGTTGACTATTCTGATGT
>DEBW01000106.1:9481-10316 GCA_002348905.1 Ruminococcus flavefaciens
GAGAATGATCCGGAAGGGATAAAAGCATTTTTCCCGCAGGCGGGAGAGGCAGCGGAATTTATCCTTAAAGCTCATGATGAAGGTAAAGATATTATTTGCCAGTGCGATTACGGACAGAGCAGGAGTGCGGGATGTGCGATGGCCATTCTTGAATATTTCGAATGTAACGGAAAAAAGATCTTCGAAGACAAAAGATATTTTCCTAACCAGCTTGTATTCGGAAAGATCCTTTCAGCACTAAAACAAAAGCAGAAAGATGTCGCAGCTTTTTCGCCGTGAAAAAACGGCTGACTGTGATATACTAATAACACGATATGAAACAGATATACGGTGCTTACAGCAGTTTCTTATTTCGATCCTCATGAAATAAACAGCACCGTGAAACCTACGGTACATACAGCAGTTCCTCATTTTTCTGATGAATGTTTGTCTTCGGACAGGTACCGTGTAAATTATACTAAAGACCAAAAACTTAACCCCCGGCAGCTGAAGTTCGGTTTCAGGCTGCCGGATTTTTTTATGTCTGATATTGAATACAATTTTGTGGTCCAAAAAATTTGTATTGAGTGGTAAATCTGTAAAAGTATAATATTGATAACATATTTAAAATATGATATACTTAAGTTACAGATAATGGCTATGAGCCTGAAAAATAAAAAACAAAAGAAAAAGACAAGAGAAAAGAGGAAAACAAAATGAAAATGAAATACAATCCGGAAGAAGAAGTATTTCCGATTAGCTATGAGAATTTTGACATGACCTGGACAAAGGCGAAAATCGTATCTATAGTACTGGCACTTATCGGTATGGTTGTTGCTGCGGTTTGTATGATTCT
>DEBW01000106.1:10422-10585 GCA_002348905.1 Ruminococcus flavefaciens
GGCATTTTTGTGATAAAAATTACTGTCTGTGATTATCCTGAAGAACGTTTAGAAAGCGCAGGTGTGTTCATTATAGGTGCATTGACTCTGCTTGTCAGTCTGTTCACCTTGATTGTGGACAAACTGAATATCTTTCCGGGTGAAGAGTATGAACTTTTTAAAG
>DEBW01000206.1:0-2171 GCA_002348905.1 Ruminococcus flavefaciens
CGAATGAAATATGTTTTTCAGAATGTATATGATTCCTTATCATAAATGCGTTTTTTAAATCAGTGGATATGTTATTGTAAAAATGGTATAATAGAATCTGAAGTTATGCGAAATATGACTGACGAGAAAATGTAGTCTTCACCCCTTACGGGCCGAAGACTGCTATAGAAAAAACGAGCGGCAGCTCGTTTTATAACCGCGCCGCAGGCGCATCCATTGATGTGTGAGGTGTTGTATGGGTAAGCAGCCTAAAAGTACAATAGAAAGTATGCCGATGTGCATGCTGGTTACGCTGATATTTCAGTTTTTACTGTTTTCTCCGGAATTAATATCAACTATCAAAGGCGGAGAAAGACTATCCGATCTTTTTAAAAGTATTTTTACAGATGTGGAAGATCATTTGTATTTATATGGATTTACAGGACTGATTTTGATATTTGCAGTGATTCATATGGTATATACTATATGGAAAAATGCCGCGATGAAATATGGCGTAAAACATTCAGGGAAAATTACAGAGTCCATATCTGGTTTGTCTCAGGTCAGCAGACGGAGTACATCATATTACAGGTATAAAGTTGAACTTGAAGATGGTCAGGTGGTTTTTACGAAAAACTATCTGGATAATGAAATCGAAAGGCTGAATTTAAGAAGCTGTACTGTTTATGAATACAAAGGGAAATTTGTATTTTGCGATTTTAAATAGCATATTATAAATAATCGTGACCATGCGTTTCTTCCGATTTATGCTACCGACGAATTCAAAGAATACGTTGAAAACTGCGGCATAACCGGATTCAGTTTCAGGGAAGTCTTTGACTTCGATGATCCCGATAAGGAATATCCGCTTATGTGATAATATCGTCTGACATATGAGAAAATGTAGTCCTCGCCCTTTTGCGTTGAATAGAAATAACAACGGCAGTGCGCTGATCTTTATGATCAGTATGCTGCCGTTTTCAATTGTGCCGAAAGGCACCACTTTCCATTGACGCACCTGCCGGTTTGGGATATAATTATAGTTAGCGGCAGATAATATGCCGCGGAATATACTATATACAGAAGAAAGAAGGAGGCAGAAAGATGATACTGCTTGTTATCGACACCCAGAAGGGAATAACAGATGAGAGACTTTTTGAATTTGAAAAGTTTAAAAGCAATGTAGGCACGCTTATAGCTGCAGCAAGGGAAAACGGCGTTGAGGTCGTTTATGTGCGTCATGATGACGGTCCGGGAAGCGGATTTTCAGCCGGAGATGAAGACTTTGAGATATTTGAGGGCTTTGCTCCGAAGGACGGGGAAAAGGTGTTCGACAAGAAGGTGAACAGTGCGTTTCACGAATCTACCGGACTTCTCGCATATCTGAAAGCGCGTAGGGTAAGCAGGATCATCACCGTCGGCCTTCAGACTGATTTCTGCATAGATGCTGCTGTAAAGAGCGGCTTTGAACACGGATTTGAGATGATCGTTCCGGAATACTGCAATTCCACAAGGACAAATCCTTACATTGATCCGGAGACGACCTATCATTTCTATAACGAATACATGTGGCCGGACAGATATGCAAAGTGCGTTACAATGAAAGATGCACTTGATCTTATCAGTTCATATGACGGAACAGAACGTGTCGCTGATAAGGATGCTCTTTCAGGATGCGGTACGATGACGATAGAAACTGACCGTCTTATCCTCAGAAGATTTGAATTTGAAGATATCCCGTCCATGATGAGAAACTGGATATCTGACGAGAATGTTCAGAACAGATACGGTGAACCGGCTTACAAAACTCCGGAAGCTGTAAGAGAGCTTCTTGAAAAATACATAAACGGATACAAGGACGGCAACTATTACAGATGGGCTGTCATCGAAAAGGAATCCGGCGAATGTATTGGCCAGATCGCATATTTCCTCGTTGACAGAAACAATCATTTCGGCGAGATCGAATACTGTATCGGTACGGCGTTCCAGGGTAAAGGATACGCAACGGAAGCCACAAAGGCACTCATCCGTTTCGGATTTGAAAACATTCATTTCAACAAGATCCAGATCTGCGCCCGTCCGGTAAACGCACCTTCACGAAGAGTAATAGAAAAATGCGGCTTCACATACGAAGGCACGCTCCGCGACTACTTCTTCATAAACGGAAAATACGAAAGCAGGATGTATCATTC
>DEBW01000206.1:2230-4409 GCA_002348905.1 Ruminococcus flavefaciens
CGACAAAACGAGCTGCCGGATAAGACAGCTCGTTTTATAACTGCGTACACGGATGCGTTCATATCCGTGTACGCTTTTTATTATTCTTTCGGTAATGCGTATGTTCGCGCGAGTTCGGTGTTGTATATACTCAATTACAGTTTTTTGAGCAATTTCCTTGAAAAATATGTTCAAAAATGCTATAATGAATAAAAGCCGATTTTCCTTTCGGTTTAAGGGGAATATAATTTATTTGAAATTTAATGAAAATATTATCGCCTTCGGGATGGATACGGGAAGGAGTATATTATGGATAAAGACAGGGATTATTGCTTTTTAAAGCTTTACGAGCAGCTTGCTTCATTAACACAGACAGTCAATCAAAAACCTGAAATCAGGCAGATTGAAAAAATTCTGAATGAAATTTCTTCGATGTTTCGTCTTGCAAAAGGCGTGACACATTTCTATAAAAACCCCGGTGATGAACAGCGCGGTGTTGGCGAAACTATGATCAGTTATGATATCGGGGCTGAAAACATCAAGCCTGTGCATACGGTTCGATTTGTTACAAAGCTATTGGCCATAACGACTATGACTGTTTATATGACGGAAGATGAAGAACAGCTGACAGAGGAGGAACTGTTCAAGGTAGATCTTACAATGAGGACAGCTCTTGCTTTTATCAGCCGAAACAGACTTCAGGTCATGGCAGAGGAACTTGCTTTCTTTGATGATATGGGCTTCCGCAATATACGTAGCTTTTTCAGGTTCCTTGCGTGGAACAGTAAGCCGGGCGATTTTAACGGGATGGCTGCCATACAGTATAACCTGCGCCATTTTGCACTTGTAAATGAGGGATACGGCAGATCAGGCGGCGACATGGTTTTGAAAAACCATTATAAATATATTGAAAATCTCATCGGAAAAGGGTGTATGGTTTCAAGGCTAGGCGGCGATACATTCGTCTGTGTCTGCAGACAGACTGATCTTCCTGAACTGCTTGAATATCTCGATGATGCAGTTGTACTGGCAAATCCAAATGGAAAAACTGTTAATATTTCAGCTTCTGCCGGTGTGTTCAAGATTCCTGACGGATATACAGTAGGAAATCCGAACGATATTATGGGCAAGATCATTCAGGCATATCAGATCGCCCAGGCAGGTGAAAACGGCCACATCGTATTCTATTCGGATATGATGCTGACTATGAAAGAAAGGGCAAAAAAGATCGGTAAAATGCTGCCTGATGCTCTTAAGAACAATGAATTCCATGTGTTCTATCAGCCGAAGGTCAACATTAATACGGGAGAAATATGCGGTGCGGAGGCACTTTGCCGATGGTTCCATGACGGACAGATTATGTCGCCGATGGAGTTTATCCCGATCCTTGAGAGAACAAGCGAGATATGCAAGGTCGATTTCCATATGCTTGATCAGGTATGCAGTCATCTGCGTAAATGGCTTGACGCCGGAAAGAAAGCCGGTAGAATATCGGTGAATTTTTCGCGCCGGCATATGGCGAATCCGTACCTTGTTGATCAGATCATTGAAATCATTGACAGGCACAGTGTACCGCACGAGTACATAGAAATAGAACTTACTGAAACTACTACAGACGTGGAATTCAGGGATCTGAAACGTGTGGTTGAAGATCTGCAGGAACACGGGCTTTGTACGACAGTCGATGACTTTGGTATGGGCTATTCATCTCTGAACCTGATTCGTGTTGTTCCGTGGAACGTACTTAAGGTTGACAGAGTTTTCGTTCCGCTGGATGATGAAGCTACAGACAGCGCTCGATGCATAATGTTCAAGCATGTTATAGCTATGGCGAAGGAACTTGGCCTTGAATGTATCATCGAAGGCGTTGAAACAAATGCACAGGTAAAAATTCTCCGCGATTTTGGCTGTGATAAGGTACAAGGTTACCTGTTTGATAAGCCGCTTCCAATCGAAGATTTTGAGCAGAGACTTGATATGCAGAGATATGATATTGATTAAAATTTATTAATATTCAGAGAAACAGGACATAAAGAGCGATTTTTATGTTCTGTTTCTGTTTTTTCTTCTTGATGATTTAAAAGACATATGGTATAATTAATGTACGCCTCTGGCGTGCTATAATAAGAATGAGGGGAACACATATATGAATAAAGGAAAATTAATCGTATCGTTAATTATATTTGCAATAGCCGGGATC
>DEBW01000056.1 GCA_002348905.1 Ruminococcus flavefaciens
CCCCTGCGTGTGCAGGGAAAAGTGAAATAAACTCAAAAAGCTCTTTCAATGCTTCATTTATATCTTTGCCTTTCTCTTTCAGCATATCTTCATTTATTCCGGTAAGCTGCTTTACTGTTTCCGGAATAATACCGTTATAGCTTATAAGATCACCATATTCTCTGATTATTTCTCCGTTTTTTATCTCTATTGCACCGATTTCGATGATATTATCTTTTTCGGCTGACAATCCTGTTGTCTCGATATCAAGTATAACACAGCCTTCAGAAGATGACTTTCTCCTTCTGCGTTTTCCCATAAGCCTTTTGGCTTCATCACTGTAGCCCTCAGGAAGCTCGCTTTTTGACGGACATCTCAGCTTATCAGGATGCTTCATAAGCTTTATACCGTCAAGATCAACAGGTATCCATGAAGTATTATGAACATAGAAATCCATATGCTGTTCGTTGTTTGTCGTAAATACCATTGTTGCCTGTCCGTCATGGATATTTTCACATATTCGTTTCCATAATGCGTCTCTTACTCTCGCATTGACATGACCAACATATACTCCGGTATTTATCTCCAGAAGCCACTTTGAAAGGTCTCCTCTGAGCTTTGGCGGACAATTCGTCATACTTACGACTATCATACATCATCTCCGCCTTTACCGTATTGAACGCCATACTCAGCTATTTTATGATGATTATCCCATAAAGCGATATTTACATCCTGCTCACCCTCTGTATCATCGAGAAGATATTTTATATCCCTGACCATTCTTTCAAGGATATGAGTTTTTACAAATTCATCTCTGACTGCTCGTCTGACAACATTCGGAAGATCAGGTATTTCTTCACCAGCAAGCTTAAATGCAAGCGGTATAGTTATTTCAGCCTTATAAAGGTCGGCGATATCATACGCAAATGAAAACTCATGTCCGACATGGATAAAACCAAGACCATTTGAACATCCAAGCGCAGATATAACAGCGGAAGCAAGCCCGTAAAGACATACATTCCCTGCTGAAAGAGCCTGATTAACAGGACTTCCGCTGAAAAAATCCTCGGTATCATATTCTCTTCCATACCATTCAACATTATTCTGTTTTGCCTGTTCACGATATATTTTCCGCATTCTTGAACCTTCTCGTCCACGAAGCTGCTGTAATGTCAGTCCGGAAGTATCTTCGTCTTTGAAACGCATAGCATACATTTTTCGTACTACTTCAAGGTGTGAACGGGTATTGGATACAAGTTTTGCCTGTTTTTCAAGAAGTCTTGTATGTGAATTAAGCGCTCTGCCATGAGCATAATACCTTACACCGTGCTCGCCTATCCATATAACACTTATACCGGTATCACCGATAAGTTCCATTGCTCTGTGGGTTATCTCTGTTCCAGGTCCTAAAAGCAGAACGGTTATTGCCGCCGCAGGTATATAAACTGTACCTTCAATATCCTTAACTGTAACAGCTCCGTCCTCACGGCTGATACGGCAATGTTCAAGATAAATAAACGTCATTCTGTCACTTATTGTAGGCAGTTCAGAAAGAACAGGCTTTTCCATTCCGTTTTGTATACTCATTTTCTTACTCCAACGATAGTCATAAGTCCAAGTCCGTATGCTTTTTCTCTGCCGATACCATTTACAAGAGCATTTCTGAAAGCATCTGCATCAGTAACAGTAAGTATTCCCTCATATGTGACCGAAAGAAGCTTTACCTTGTTTTTTTGCTCCTTATTTTTCTTGAATATATACCATCTTGACTCAGTTACAAGCCATTCTTCATCGGTGAGTTTAAAGCCGTTTTTTTCTGACCGGTCTATCAGCCATTCTTCCTGATGAGCAGTGGTTATATGTGCAAGTATCTTACCCCTGCCGTTTTCTCTTGAGGACATCTGTATAGTCGGATTAGCTTTCAGTCTGAAATGCCATTTGCTTCCGTTTGTTATACGTTCAAGAAGTCCGTCATAGTTTTTGCATTCATATACAGTGTTATATCCGAATTGCTCAGCAACAGATGAAAGATCAAGTTTATTCTGGCTGAGAATAAGCAGATATTTTTCTCCGTTAAGCGTATCGAGCCGCCAGAGTTTTCTCGTTCTTGCGTCCGATTCAGAACTTTCTATCGCTCCGTGAAAAAGATTAGGTGCAGCCATTGCCTGCATTGTTTTTCTTAATGATGTATTAAGTTTTATTCTTGATAAATACATTCTGCACCTCACAATTCTGCCATTGGATCATGTTCCGGATAATCAGGGATCATTTCTTTTATGTAACGATAACCATGTATCCTGTGAAGCTGAGAAAATGATACAGGTACATCCTGTACAGCAGTACCGCCGTCATATGATTCATATACGATACGTTTACTGGTATTATTTTCGCCTGAAAGAGGTTCAGCATTTTCAAGAGCATCAACAAGTTCGTCATCTGTTATCCCAAGAACCAGCGGCAGTGTAGGAGGACATGAACGTCTGCCAAGGAACAGCGGATACACAGGATTGTTCAGTGCTCTGACTATTTCTTCAAGATACTCTCTGCTGTCAGATTCAAGTGCTGCAAGGAATACCGCATCTGAAAGATAATAGCGTTCAGTTGCATGGATATATTTATTCAAATCTTTTGGAGATGTCTTTCTTCTTTCAGCATCAGTCATTTCGTTAGCAAAAACCATATGAAAATCTTTCAGCAGCTTTCCTTCCCGATCAACACGGATGCCGAATTTAAGCATGTTCATTTTACTGAGTGTTTCGGACATTTTAGCTTCATCGTTGCGCTGGATACCCATTGCAGCTGCTATCATACCGATAACGCCGCTTTTTGTCGGCTCTCGCTCAGTTGTACGGATATTGAATTTTGAACCGCTGCCCCATGCCTGCAAAGGTGCAGCAAGTCTCAGTAACAGCGTTGCCATTTATCACACCTCATTCAGTTCAGCATCAACTGCTTTTTCAAGTTCGTTAAGAAGTTCATCTAAAGGTAATGAAGCTGTATCAGCATCAAAGCTGTCACCAATACAGAAAGCCTTTATAGGCTTTGCCGCAAAACGTGAATAAACTTTTTCAGCCTGTTTTGCAAGTTCTTTTTCAGAGGCTTCTGCATAGCCGTTACTGCTTTTTTTAACAGGAGCTTCAAATGCTCCGCAAAGATTGACAGGCTGATCTTTGCGTATAGTCACATACACTGTATCCGGGAAGGTACGGTTTGCAAATGAATTTTCTTTTCCTGTCGGCATAGAGCATATGAAAGCCTGTCCGAATTTTTTTACTACTTCGGCAACCTGATCTTTTCCAAGAGTTTTTTCAAGTTCAGAAGCATTTACAGTCGCATATCTGTAAAGTGTAGATGAATTGAATTCAACTGTGCCGAGATGACCTGCACCTGCATTGTCATCATCCTGCAGATCATCAACAGCTGTAAAATAGTCATACTCATTCTGTACAGCATGAGTTGATATTGCATGAGCTACCTGTGCAGCAGCGTCATAATTAAGTGTCGGATCACTTGCTGCCATTCGTCCGAACAAAGCAATATCTACTGAAGGATTTTCTTTAAGATCTTTTTTTAGTATATTTTTTGATTCTGCCGCTTTAAGATCAAGAGAAAGAGCGTGTTCCGCAATAGCCTTAGCCTGTTGGCTGCTCATGAAGAACAGAGCATCTGCTTTTTCAGGCTCATCTTTTTTGGATTTAACATCAATACCTGCAAGTTTCAATGCATCAACAGCCTTTTTATGTATCTCTTTATCATCAGACTCACAGCCAGCCTTTATCATTTCATTTTCGATCATTTCGACAACGTTCTTTGTTCGGCTGCCGAGTTCTTCTTCTTTGAAAAGGTTCTTGAACTCCGAACGCATAGCGTGTTTCCATGCCTGTGATGATACCCTTGCTCTTACTGTGCCGCCATATACAGCAGTTTTCGGGCTTCCTGTATCGTCACGGTTCACACAGCTTGGCGGTACGGTCTGTAATACATGAAAATCAATAAAAATACTCATTCTGCATCTTCTCCTTTTTTATAGTAAAATTCACGTCCCCATTTCAACTGGACATTTTTGCGTCTGTCATAAAACTGAAATGTATATATATCATCTGCAAGCATTGCATAATCAAGCTTGATATTCTTGGAACTCATAAGCTGTATAAGGCATCGCAGGTGATGTGCTAATTCAGGCATATCCTTTGCAGTAACGACCGGACCAAACCTGCGAAGAACACGTTCACGCTCATCATCGGTATGATCGTTCATCAATTCCGCTGCCGCCCTGCCAAGACCTATACCCTCACTGTGAACATTTTCACTTTTGCCCTGCTGGTGGATAGCAAACATGGTAAGTGAAAGATACACCGCCCATTCTGCATAGCTTGGTTCATCATTACAACTCTTCAGATCATCAGGCATACTATTGAGAAATTCTCCCCATAGTTCAGGCAGTTCTCCCGGAGTTTTTCCTGCTCCACGCCTTAAACGTGCAAGCCGTGCTTTTCCGCCCGACGAATCCCTTTGACTGCTCAAAGACAAGAGCCTTCGATTAACATACTTTCCGACTTCTGTCATTTTGTCACTTCCTTTCATATATTTTCTTTACTTCACTTATAAAATTATTCTTAGCTTTAGGTGCTGAATATATTTTACCGTCAACGCTATGACCTATCAGTGCAATTTCCGGTTGATCTGCAATAAGCTCATCTGCATATCTCTTAGCTGTATTTTTTGCAGTTTTCTGCCATTCAGAAATTTTATCCTGCTTTTCCTGCTCGCTCGGCTTTGGTTCAATGCTTCTGAGCCACTCCCTGAACGGCATATCAAGCCTGTAGTACAGCTGTTCCTTAGCAGCAGTTGCGACCACTTTAAAGCGCTCGTTTTTTGAGTTGTTACTTCCGCCTGATGCAACATACAGATTCTGTGCTAAATGAGCTATTGCAAGTGCAAGATCATCACAGTGTTTTATTTCAGTTTCTATACTGCTTCGCCAGCCTTTGCCAAACTCTGAAAGTATGGCTGAATGCATGGTGAGGGAATCTGAAAAAACGTTTTTTACAAAGAAATCCTTATCACCGTATTCAACAGATGCAATTGCAGTTTTCAGAAGATAATTATTTGGCAAATAACCACTGCCATAAAGGATATCACGATACCATTTTACGATACCTGAGCACTTATTTCTTTCATTGCTGCTTTCATCGTTATATAATACTGAAAATTCACGCCACATTTGTTTTGACGGATCATGTCTTTTGGGTGTTATGGGATCATTAGTTTTTTTCTCATTTTTAGGAACTCTCCATACAGTCATCGGTTCAAAAAAGGCATTTTCTTTTTCAAAGAAATCTCCGCCAAGCAACTTATAGCTTATTACCTTATCGTCTTTCCTGTTAAGAAAGATTCTTCTTGATTGTATGGTGTACAGTTCAGCCAGGTTATATGGCATAGGTATTTCTACACGCTCAGAATCAGATATTTTTTCTTTTTCCCATATCGGATTCTGAGTATATTGAACCTCATCTTTATTTATCATAACGAGATTCAGCATAAGTGTTTCAAAGAAATTATTGCCAATAAGATAAATAAGTCCAAGTTTGCCAAGCCAACCAACACCGGGAGAAGGAAGACTGCCTCCAGCCTTAGCTTTCCCTTCTTTTGTAGGCTTTGCTGAAACATCATCATACGCATTCAGATACAACAGCCATCTTGCAGCCTGAGAATATGACAAAACAGATTTATCATTACCCGAATACGATGAAAATAATCTTACTTTATTGCTGCTTTCTGATATTTCACCGTTTAATTTAGATGAATCATAATCTGTTCCTGATTTCAACCCTGCGACCTGAAAAAACGGTCTCTCAGGATGAAAAAGCCAGAATCTCTCATGCCATTTACCGAGATAATCAGATACCGCCTTTTCAGGGGATTTTCCATTATCCCACCATGCTTTCCAGCGTTCAAGAGCTTCATCTTCATCATCTTCAAGAGCATTTTCATCGCCGTATTCATCATAGCGTGATATCACTGTATGCAGAACTGCAAGAATAAGCCGCATTACTGCAACGTCCTGTGTTGGAAGTTCTCCGCCAAGCGCTCTGTATTCATGAGCATTCAGTATCGCATCTTTAAGAGAAACTTCAATAACATTACAGCTTTTATCTATTACTCTTATCCACGGTTCATCTATAAGATTGAATTCGGTATCATTCACATTCGTCACTCTCCTTTTCGCAGGTAAGACCTTTTTCATAACTATACTTCAGTTTATACCCAAGAAGTTTCGATTCTTTATTTTCATCAAGAAACAGCACAAGTTTTCCCTTTAACAAAGGTTTGGTTTCAAATTTTGACAAACCATTTTTTTCAAGTTCATTTATCGTATCTTTTATATTCCACTTCTGACAGAATTTACTTGGCAGTCTTAACCTCTGTTCGGCGATACGTTCACACTCATCATCTGAAAGTTCAGGTGAAATTGCAGTTCCGTCAATAAAACATATTCTTCCGTCAGTATCTCTCTGCATAAGGAGAACTTCGATCGACGATATTCCGTCACGCACAGATGCTTCTGCCAAATTATCATCTGTTGTATCCAGAGTTCTGTCAAGGAATCCGTGAATATCCTTACATTTAGTTTTTTTCATAAGGAATGAACCGGCACGGCTCTGAGATTTTTTTATATCATTCCTGTATTGATAATATTCTTCACTGTCATCGAAATCATTATAAACTTTCTGAACAAGAGGAGAAATATCATCTGGAAGTGTTATTCTATCAGGAAGCATTTCAAGTGTTTCTTTAAGCAGCCATTTTCCATATATAATTTCAGAACCTGTTTTTTCTTTTTCTGATTCATCGGTAATAACATAACAAACAGGCTCTTTCAAAGCATCAGGACGATATCCACGTTCATGCCTGTGAAGTCTGCCGATACGCTGTAAAAGAAGATCCATAGGGCATATATCTGTAATGAGTACATCAAAATCAATATCAAGCGATTGTTCAAGCACTTGTGTTCCGATAACGACAAATCCTTTTCTTGTTTCAAATGAACTATTTTTTCCTACTTTATCCAGAAGCTCTGATTCTTTTTTATTACGGTCAGGTACTACATACTGAGCGTGATACAGCAGAACATTATCAGTTACTTCGTTGTTTACTGTATCTGTGATCCTTTGAGCCCGTGCGACGGTATTAAGAATTATGCCGACACATCCGCCTGCTTTTACAGCATTTCTTACGATCGAAAGTATATCATCGTCACTGCATTTTCGGGCTGTAACTTTCCTGTGGATACCTGTATACGGCAATACCTCCTGTTTTATATCATCTCCGTCAGTCCAGGTAAGAAGAGGATATGCTTCATTCTTTTCAAACTTATCATCCGAATCATTTTTTTGCAAATATGCACGTATCAGTGACATTCTCCGCTGTGACGGAAGCGTAGCAGAAAGCAGTACAACAGGTGTATGATATGCACCGAGCCACTGCAATGCACGTTCAAGATACTGATTCATGTAAGCATCATAGGCATGAACTTCATCTATTATTACAACTTTTTCAGATAATCCTAAATGAAGAAGCATAACGTGCTTGCGTTTAAGAGCAGCCATAAGCATCTGGTCAACCGTTGCAACTACAAAATCTGCAAGACAGGCTTTTTTATTATCACAAAACCACGAATGTACAATAAGTCCGCTGTCCGATTCTTCTTCAGGTATACCTTGTTGTATGTTTTTGAATATTTTATTCAATCCTGCGCTTCCATGTTTAAGATTCACAGTATGATAAAATTCTTCTGCTTGTTTTTCAGCCCAGGATATAATACGAGGAAACAATCCGTTTGCAGTTGCTTGTGTCGGGAGTCCGAAAAACAAACCGTTCTTTTTAGCTTTTGAAGCAAGTAATTCAGCCGATGCAAGAGCTGCTTCCGTTTTTCCGACACCCATAGGAGCTTCTAAAATAAATATTCCCGGCTTATCAGCTTTTTCAACAATATCAATCATTGCTCTTTGTGTTTCTCTCGGAGCAAAGCTAAAAGTATTACGAAAAACTTCGCTGCTATATATACTATGTATCGAAGTCCACATTTCAGGAAATCCAATTTCTTCCCATGCTTTTTCCACACGATACGGATAATAGTTTTCATCTGCTGTGTCGTCAATATTTATCAGAGGGAAATATTTTGTATTACTTGCTATCCAGTCAGCTGTTATAAGCAGTCCACTCAGCAGTAACTGAGCTTTTGACGAAATTGACGGAAGTTCTTCAACAGAAGACAGAGCCGCATTTTTTAAAGCTGAGCGTATAATATTTTTCCATGATTCTTCAACAAGTGACCTGTTGCTATCATTTATGCCGAAATAATTTCTTTTACCAACTATATCATTCTGCGAGAGATCCTGATCCCGCAGATCACATAATTCGGCAGGCACACCATGATGTGCTCCAACTACAGCAGCAACACCATCAGGACAGTTAAAATACCTGAGTATAACCTCACCTGCCAATGCATGAGGTGTCTTTTTCAGCTCATCATGACCTATAGGAGCAGATACATCCGAAATATAGTGTTCAATTACTCTGATGCGTTCAGGAATGTTCATTCCTATTTTATGCTGAAATCCTACAGTTGCCTTACCAATGTCATGTACATAAGCAAGAAATTTTGACGTTTTGAATATTTCTTCATTTGTCAAGCCACACGATGCAGAAAAGGATTCTGAAACAAAATCATGAAGCAATTTTTCCATAATACCAGCTGTATCTTTCATATGCATTTGTAAAGGAAGCCATTCACTGGTACTTTGTCCTGTTTTAGCAATAAATAATCTATCCATAATATTACGTCCTGTTTACGATCGCTTTTAAACGTATGTTTTTTGAACTAAATATATAATATTATTATACTATTGTAAGGCGAATATGTCAACACCAATATTTTAGCAAATATTATGTTAATATACTTCGAATGTTAAATACTATTTTAAACAAAGTACAAAAGACTGCTGATTTCTAATGCGATGTGAGATATAGCTGAAAAACTACATTTAGCAGAGAATAATGCCTGAGTTTTATATTCCCGAACAGTTGATTTTTCAGCCGTTATAATGTATAATGAATGTAAAGAACAGCGTAAAGGAGGAACAGCTATGGGAATATACTTAAATCCTGATAATATAGATTTTCAGGAGGCTTTGAATTCTGAGATATATGTTGATAAAACCGGACTTATCAAGCATACGAACAGCAAAATACGTACCTCAAATAAGTACATCTGTGTCAATCGTCCGAGAAGATTTGGCAAGTCTATGGCAGGAGATATGCTTGCTGCTTACTATAGCAGAGGCTGTGATTCTAAGGAGATGTTCAGCAAGTATAAGATAGCCTCCGATGCTGATTTTGAGAAGCACCTTAACAAGTACAATGTTATTCACATCAATATGCTTGATTTTATCAAGCGGAGGAGTTCTGTATCCGAATCGCTGGACTATCTTTCAAAGCGTTTGATACATGAGCTGAAAAAAGAAAACGGAGATGTGGACTGCTTTGACTGGGACGACCTGATGTCAGTTTTGGCAGACATTTTTAATGAGAAAAAGGTACCGTTTATTTTTGTAATTGACGAGTGGGACTGTGTTTTTCGTGAGTATAAAAATGACACGACAGGACAGGCTGAATACCTTGACTTTTTGAGACTTATTCTTAAAGATCAGAACTATGTAGCCCTTGCGTATATGACAGGGATACTACCTATAAAAAAGTACGGTAAGCACTCCGCACTCAATATGTTCACGGAAATTGCAATGACCAACACCCGTGAATATGCTGAATTTACCGGATTTACCGAAGCAGAGGTACTTGAACTTTGCAAGAAATACGATATGCCGTTTGAGGAGACAAAGCGTTGGTATGACGGGTATGATTTAAAGGGAGTTTCAATATATAATCCACGTTCTGTAGTAATGTCGATGACCGGACACGATTTTGACAGCTACTGGACATCAACAGAAACTTACGAAGCACTCAAAGTCTATATCCAAATGAATTTTGACGGGCTTCGTGAAAAAGTCGTTGATATGATCGCAGGTGAAAAAGTAAGTGTTAATACTGGAAAATTCCAGAATGATATGAGTACATTCAACAGCGCAGACGATGTGCTTACACTTCTTATTCATCTCGGATATCTTACTTATAATGAGGGTAAAGTTTGGATACCGAACAGTGAAGTCCAGCAGGAATTCATCAATTCCATTGAAGACGGCGGCTGGGAGACTGTCATGAATGCGATACGTTCATCGGACGAACTTATCGAAGCAACAATTGACGGCGATGCTGAAAAAGTTGCGGAATTGGTTGAGAGAGCGCATGATGAAAATGCTTCAATTATTGGCTATAATAACGAAATGTCGTTAAGCTGTGTTATCTCGCTTGCCTATTATTCGGCAAGAAAAGAGTATATAATTCATAGAGAACTCGCAACAGGCAAAGGATTTGCTGACCTCGTTTTTATTCCAAGAAAGAATGTTGACAAGCCTGCAATGGTCATAGAACTCAAGTGGAACAAGTCTGCTGACACTGCCATTGAGCAGATAAAACGCAAGCAGTATACTGACAAAACTGCGGAATACACCGGCGAAATCATTCTTGTTGGGATAAGCTATGATGCTGAGACTAAAAAACATGAGTGTATAATTGAAAAGGTTGTAAAATAAAGAGCAGATAAGAAATTTTGAATGAGTTTCTGACGGATCAATTGAATAAATAGATATAAAGGGTTGCTTAGGCAACCCTTTTTGTTTGTGTATGTTTTCTGCCTTATCTGCGAGTATAGCTTCAGCGATTTCAAGAGCATTGATAAAATCAGCTCATTTGTTTTAAGAAATTCAAAAGTTGCAGTATGCTTGGTTTGGAGTAATTGATATGCAGAATAAACAAAAATAATTTTAGAAATTTATCTAGTAGAGATGTTGATATCTGTTGAAACCAATGATATAATAGTTATAATGACGAAAACGCTTATAACCTGATTTGTATATTTTCAACAAGGAGATAATATGAAAGAATACTATGCACATTCTGAAAATTCTTATGGCGAATGGGAAAACTTGAACTGCATCTGAAAAAAAACGAATTTCTTGCGTCAAGATATGCTGCTGCATTTGATGAAGGAAATGCAGGAAGCTGGCTTGGAAAGCTGCACGATGCAGGAAAAGCTTCAGAGCTGTTTCAAGGCGTATTACATAAGACTGAACATAATGTAGATCATGCAACTGCCGGAGCAGCTATAATGATGAAAATTTCTTCTTTGCTTGCAAGAGTTATCTATGCTCATCATGACGGATTGAAATGGTTTATTAAAGATGAACTTGATGAATCATGTAAAAACTTTGGTTCTCAGGGAAATAACGGCAGATTTGCAATAAGTTTGCTCGATGAACAATAGCATTCATAACAGTTTCCCAGCCGCCGTTCTCTATGGAGTTGATGAACTTCCAATCGTAAGAAATGCTGTAAAATCAGGCGTATGTGTTGGCACAATACTTGATACCGTCACACGAAGTTCTCCTTATGCAGAGAGATAATGAATGATTTTGAAGATGATTCGGATAAAATGAATAAATAACAGCTTGAAATTTATAAGTGCGTAGTTTATAATAGTAACATAATAATCTTTTGAAAAGGGAAATAAAATGAATTGGAAAGAACTGTTTAAACCTCATATTCTTGAAAGAGGTTATGATTATTATCGCAGCGGTAAGGTTGAGATACTTGAAAAATCCGATAATGAGGTAGATGCTGTTGTGTCTGGTTCTGATGAATATTATGTAAATATCAGATTTTCGCACGGCGATGTTGATGAAGTGTACTGCGACTGTCCGTATGCAAATGACGGCTATGACTGTAAGCATATGGCAGCTGTATTGTATGCACTTGAAGCTCCCGAAAGTATTCGTTCAACCTATTTCGATGATACTGAAAAAATGATAAATGAAGCCGAACCTGAATTAATAAGAGAATTTCTTAATAAAGTTGTCAGATATGACGAAGAGTTGAAAGATAAGTTTGTTCGTTTTCTTAAAAGTAAAAATGAACAAATCAAAATTTCAGAGTATAAATCTCATCTTGAATCGCTTAGATTGCGATATTCAGATGAATACGGCTATATAGACTGGAGATCTACATATTGTTTTTTAAATGATGTCAAGGAACTTCTGACAGAGTGTACTGAGAAGCTGATCGAAGAAAATCGTTTATTCGATGCCTTTGAAATAGTAAAGTATTATTATGGAGAAATTATCGTGACCGACATTGATGATGACGGAGATATCTGCGCTTTTCAGAATACTTGTCTTGAAATACTGCAACAAATCGCTGAATTATCCGATATGGATACTAAACGGAAGCTGTTTGAAACGTCTTTGGAGATGTTGTCTCAAAAATTCGGAGATCTTTCTGATATGTTTTTGTATTATATCAAAAACTGTTTTACTGAAACAGAATTTCTTGATGCAATGCTTAAATATTCGGGTAAAAAACTTTCTATGAAGTGCAGTGATTATGAACTTGAAAAATGGGCGTTATATCATCTTAAACTTATGGATTTGCTAAAATATGATGATGAAAAAATAATGCATTATGCTGAAAAATATTTGCATTTTTCGGGGATTCGTAATTATTTAACTGACAGGTACGCTTCAAAAAGTGATTTCAAAACTGCAATAAAGATTCTTGAAAGTACTCTTGAATATGTATCGACAAGTGTATGGGACTCTAAGAATCTACATATGAAGCTTAAAGAGCTTTATAGACAAAATGCTGACAAAAAGAATTACATAAGGGAATTATGGATAATTCTTACAGAATATGATTTGACTGATATTGATGTTTACGTTGAATTTAAGTCTCTTTTTGATGCTGATGAATGGGAAGAAGTGAGAGAACGGTTATATTCTTCAATGAAAAATCAGGCGATGCTTCCCGAATACTTTATTGAGGAACAGCTTACAGACAGGCTCGCAAGCTATATTTATGCAAATAAAAATATAAACCTTATTGAACAATATGAGCCGTACCTTATAAAAGACTATTCAGAGTTTATTTTGTCTGAATATGCAGACTATCTTAATTCTGCTGCTAAACAGACTGCTGACCGCTCTACCTACAGAAGATGGGCTGATAAGCTAAGACATATGAAAAAAATCAAAGGCGGTAAAGAGTGTGTTGATGAAATAATTTTTAACTGGAGAACAATTTACCGTAATCGTCCTGCTATGATGCAGGAAATCAGTAATGTTTATGATGAAGACTGAATGATGATGTTTTATATTCCCGAACAGTTGATTTTTCAGAGGTTATAATGTATAATGAATGTAAGAAAACGTGCAAGGGGGAACAGCTATGGGAATATACCTCAATCCAGACAATATAGATTTTCAGAAATCTATCAATTCAGAAATATATGTTGATAAGACCAAACTTATCAAGCACACGAATAAGATCATAAATACAGAACAGCAATACATTAGTATCAGCCGTCCACGAAGATTCGGCAAATCAATGGCTGCTAATATGCTTGTGGCATACTACAGCAGAGGCTGTGACTCTAAGGAAATGTTCAGCAAGTATAAGATAGCCTCCGATGCTGATTTTGAAAAACATCTTAACAAGTACAATGTTATTCACATCAATATGCTTGATTTTATCAAGCGGAGGAGTTCTGTAGCCGAATCGCTGGACTATCTTTCAAAGCGTTTGATACATGAGTTGAAAAAGGAAAACGGAGATGTGGACTGCTTTGACTGGAACGACCTGATGTCAGTTTTGGCAGACATTTTTAACGAGAAAAAGGTACCGTTTATTTTTGTAATTGACGAGTGGGACTGCGTATTTCGTGAGTATAAAAATGACACGACAGGACAGGCTGAATACCTTGACTTTTTAAGGCTTATTCTAAAAGATCAAAATTATGTTGCCCTTGCCTATATGACCGGAATCCTGCCAATAAAAAAATACGGAAAACATTCTGCACTTAATATGTTCACTGAAATTGCAATGACCAACACCCGTGAATATGCTGAATTTACTGGATTTACCGAAGCAGAGGTACTTGAACTTTGCAAGAAATACAATATGCCGTTTGAGGAGACAAAGCGTTGGTATGACGGGTACGACCTGAAAGGCGTGTCGATATATAACCCTCGCTCTGTTGTAATGTCGATGACCGGACATGATTTTGACAGCTACTGGACATCAACAGAAACATA
>DEBW01000040.1:0-1403 GCA_002348905.1 Ruminococcus flavefaciens
TCAGCGTAGGAAACGTTGTAGTTCTGAACGAATACGACTTTGAGTATATCCTTTGTATCAGGATCAGAGGAAACAATGCGTCCTATCTCGTTGATATACTTGATAATAGCCTTTGCTCGTCTGTATCCCGGAGCAGACTTTGCGCCGAATATGAATGTTACCGGCTGCATACCCTTGATAGTACCGTCCTTTATGCCGTAGTACAGCCAAAGGATAGAGAATGCGTTGAGAAGCTGGCGCTTGTACTCATGAAGTCTCTTTATCTGTATATCGAATACAGACTCAGCATCTATCTCGATACCCTCGTTTGTCTTGATGAAGTCAGCAAGCTGCTGTTTCTTAGCCTGCTTTATCTTTACGAAGCTGTCAAGAACTGCACCGTCGTCAGCAAATTTTTCAAGTTCCTTGAGTTTGTCAAGGTCGGTTATCCAGTTGTCATTACCGAGTTTTTCACTGATAAGTCCTGAAAGTTCAGGGTTGCAGAGAGCGAGCCAGCGTCTCTGAGTGATGCCGTTAGTCTCGTTTCTGAATTTATCCGGAGCAAGGCTGTACCAGTCAGCAAGAACTGTATCTTTGAGTATCTGAGTGTGTATCTCAGCAACACCGTTTATATGGCTGGAAGCGTAGCAAGCCATGTCAGCCATATGGATAAGCTCGCCCTTGATTATCTTGATGCGGTTTATCTTGTCCTTTTCAACGCCGGAAGCGTACATTTCAGCGATAAGCTCCTCGTTTATCTGAATGATTATCTCGTAGATACGTGGGAGAACTTCCTCAACAAGACCTATCCACCACTTTTCAAGAGCTTCCTGCATAACAGTATGGTTTGTGTAGTTGAAAACTTTCTTAGCAGTTGCAAGAGACTTTTCAAAAGTCCAGCCCTCATTGTCAACGAGCTGACGGATAAGCTCAGGGATAGAGATAACAGGGTGAGTATCGTTGAGCTGTACTGAGATATAGTCAGCGAGGTTATCGAGAGTGCCGTAACGAGCCTTGTGCTTCTTTATTATATCAGTAAGTGATGCACAGCTGAAGAAATACTGCTGTTTAAGGCGAAGCTTCTTGCCCTCGTTGGTATCGTCGTTAGGATAGAGTACACGGGAGATATCCTCTGCGTAGATCTTCTCCTTTGAAGCTTCGAGGTAGTCCTGCTTGTTGAAGGTGTCAAAGTCGAACTCCTTCACCGGCTCAGCCTGCCAAAGTCTGAGAGTACCTATATTCTTGGTACGGCAGCCGAAAACAGGCATATCATAAGGTACAGCCTTAACGGTCTGACCATTGTACTCAATAAGAACGGTATCTTCATCGCAGCGCTTTGACCACGGATCTCCGTACTTAGTCCAGTCGTCGATATCCTCCTTCTGGAAGCCGTCAACGATAGACTGCTTGAAAAGTCCGTACTT
>DEBW01000040.1:1489-7485 GCA_002348905.1 Ruminococcus flavefaciens
GCAAGTCGTCCGAGACCGCCGTTTCCGAGAGCAGCGTCCTCGATAACTTCAAGGTCAGCAAGGTCAAGACCAAGCTCCTTGAAAGCATCGTTTACCTCATCGTAAATTCCGAGACAGAGCAAATTATTGTATACTGCCCTGCCCACAAGAAATTCCATGGAAAGGTAAGCAGCACGGCGTTTACCAAGATGCTCCTGACGGGAATCGTTCCACTGGTCAGCATAAAGCTCCATAACTGTATCACCAAGAGCAGTGTGAAGCTGCTGAGGTGTTGCAGACTTGATATCCTTAGGAAGTCTGCCTGTGAATTTTTCTATGAAAATATTCTTATCCATTCTTCTTACTCCTATATTAAGCGTTTTCATCTGTTATACATCTTGTTCAACTTGCGAATCTTCTTTGCAAGCTCAGGCGTAAAGTCAGTCTCCTTTGTGCGGAACTGCCAGTTGCAGCCGAGAGTTGAAGGAGTATTCATTCTTCCCTCTTTCGGACTGTTCAGGAAGTCCTGCATCTGAGCGCAGGCAACTGACGCAACGCTTCCCCATGCTGCACGTATCACAGCCATAGGTATATCAGCCTTTTTGCTGACATTGAGGTACTTTTTAGTAAATTTCAGGGACTTCTTGTCCATTGACTCAACCCAGCCGTTGAGTGTTTCATTATCGTGAGTACCGGTATATGCAAAGCAGTTGGTAGTAGTGAAATTATGCGGCAGATAGCCATTCTCACCGTCCGAGAAGCCGAACTGCAATACTTTCATACCCGGATATCCGCATTTATCGAGCATTTCATGAACTTCTTCCGTAAGGAATCCAAGGTCTTCGGCGATGATATTGAGCTTGCCGAGTTTTTCTTCAGCCATTTTGAAAAGTTCATAGTTCGGACCTTTTTTCCACTCGCCTATTGTAGCATCCTCATTTCCGTAAGGAATGGTGTAGTAGCTCTCAAAGCCACGGAAATGGTCGATACGGACGATATCATAAAGCTTTGCAGCAGCGCCAATACGTCCTATCCACCACTTGTAGCCGGTCTTTTTGTGATAGTCCCAGTCATAGAGCGGATTTCCCCAAAGCTGACCTGTAGGAGAAAAATCATCAGGCGGACAGCCTGCCACACATACCGGACGGCGCTTTCTGTTGAACCAGAAGAGCTTGTGGTCTGCCCACGCCTCAACGCTGTCCAGAGCGCAGTATATCGGGATATCTCCAACTATTTCAATACCGCTGTCGTTAGCATATTTCTTGAGTTCATGCCACTGTCTTGAGAACTCGAACTGGGTAAATTTATAGAAGCCGATATCCTTTTTCAGTTCCTTTTTAGCCTCAGCAACAGCCTTTGGCTTGTGCATGGATATCTCATGCTCCCACTCATACCACGGTTTGCCGCCGTTTTTTGATTTCAGCGCCATAAAGAGAGCGTACTCATCGAGCCAGTCCTTGTTTGCATCGCAGAATTTCTTATAAGCCGGAAATTTTGCCGGTCTGAAACGTGAATAAGCTATTCTCAGCACTTCAAAGCAGTGCTCGTAGATAATGCTGTAGTCCACTTTATCAGGAACGGTCTCCCATGTAAAGCTTGCGAACTCGTGATGGTCGAGAAGTCCGTCACCTTCGAGAACCTCAAAGTCGATGAAGTACGGATTTCCGGCATTAACTGAGAACGACTGGTAAGGCGAATCGCCGTAGCTTGTGGGTGAAAGAGGCAGTATCTGCCAGCACTTCACGCCTGCGCTTTTGAGAAAATCAACAAAAGCAAAAGCGTGTCTGCCCATTTTGCCTATGCCGTATTCTGACGGCAGGCTTGAAATATGCATTATGATGCAGCTTTTACGCATAGTTTTTCTCCTTTATACAATGAATATTCCGTACTTAAACGGTAAAAATAGTATCATGAAGTATTCAAGATATTTATTCGTATTCCTCATGGGATTTTTCATTTACAGTTTCTTAGAAGTCGCAGGCAGAGGTTATACTCACTGGACTATGGGTTTGACAGGCGGTATAGTACTTATGGTGATATATACTCTCAGCAATCGTCCTGCAACGTCGCTGATAAAGACCTGTCTTACCGGAGCAGCGTTCATAACCTGCCTTGAATTCGCTGTCGGAGTGTTTGACAATATTATCATGGACTGGCACGTATGGGATTATTCCGGATTGCCGATGAATATTCTCGGACAGATATGTCCGCTGTTCAGTATGCTGTGGTTCATGCTCTGCATACCGGCATATTTTCTGTGCCGTGGCATTCACCGGAGGTTCAGCCGTTAGCATTTTAAAAGCCTTCGCTTTTCAGCTCGGCTACAAGACCGGTGTAGAACTCTCTTACGTCGTAGCCGTCGATATTTTCACGCATAAGGTCGATAACGTCGCCGTGGCTGATACCACGCATATGCTTATTGTCAACGAGTTTGTATCTGCCGTGTTTTGCGGAATTTTCCCAAACAAGACCGTCATTCCTGCCGTTGAGCTTCTTTATGATAAGATATCCTATACAAAGCGGAAAACCTGCCGAAAGCGCACACTTCATCACCGACATACAGCTTCTGTATGATACTTCCGGAGAATCCGGCATCTGCTGGTTTATCTCCTTTATATTTACGGCGCTCAGGTCATGGACTCCAGCCATAAAATCAGGTTCAGTATCGCCGAGTTTGCTGAATATCTTATTGTAGCGCTTTGCAATGCCGTCAGCGTACTTCTCCGGCACTTTGTCAAGAAGGTAGTCCACCATGTCACAGCCTTCATGAGGAGTATTTATAGTGGTAAGCGTAGCAACATACTTGTCCATACCAAGACAGCTTATTGCATAGCGTGAGTCAAGACCGCCTTTTGAGTGGGCGATGATATTCACCTTTTCAGCGCCGGTCTCCTCAATAACTTTAAGTATAGTCTCTTTCAGTTCGGCAGCGCTGTCAGCTATTGAGCGGGCAGACTGCTGTTCGCCGTAGTAGACTTCTGCTCCGTTGCGTATGAGAGCCGCCGGTACTCTTCCCCAGTAGTTGAAGAGCTGCCAGTCACGGAAGAAAACTCCGTGTACCATAAGTATAGGGTACTTAGTCTTGCATATCTCATTTTCGGCACGGGCGTTATCAAGTTCAGCCTTTGCAGCTTCAAAGCAGTATTCACGCCTTGCCTTTTTGTAAAAGCGGAAAACGAGTATAACATTTATCGGCGGTATCCAAAGAAATACCAACATAAGCACGTAGTCAAGCAGTTTTGTCTGCTTCGAGCCTATCGCAGTCCTTATCATGCCTATGATAAGCGTGAGGAATACTGCCAGCACCGGCATGACAACTGAAAATGTCTTGGCGACTGCTCCTCTCGGAGTCATCATGAAGTATACTATTATAATTATCCATTCCGGTATCAGTGAAGCTCCTGCCAGCCACATGAGGTCTACTCCCCTTTTAAGGGAACGCATCCGGAAGCTTTTCAACGGAACTTTGCTTCCTCTGAAAAGTATAACAAGGTACATTATGCAAATTCCCACTGTGGATATCACTCTTACCGAGACAGGCAGACCGGTCAGAGTAGTCCAGAGCGGTACAAGGTTATAAAAAACAAGCAGCAATATCAAGTCTAAAAAATTCATATCTATATCTCTATAAAAAAGCAAGGACTGTTGCACTGATGTACAACAGTCCTGACATATTAGTAGTTCTGGTTAGAATCTGCGTTAAAGAACTGATTGCTGCTCTCTGTATAATAATCGTTTGCTTCGAGGGACATAAAGTCGTCATCCTCCATATCAGGAAGCCTTGCTCCGCAGCGTCCGCAGAACTGGAAACGCTCATTGACCTCAGCATCGCACTTAGGGCAGATCTTATAGCCTCTGATGCCGTTGAGCTCAAATCTCATCTTCTTGATTCTTCTGCGTCTTGTGTCAATATCATCGCAGAGCACTTTGAGGTTAGCCGGATCTTCGTTGGGATTCTTGTAATATTTCTTACCGATATCAGTAAATATCTCAACGATTCTCTCCTCCTCATACAGTATCTTTCTCTTCAGATTGTTAGCCTCTGAGATACTTTTGGTTTTATCAGAGATGCCCCTGCTGGCATCGTTGATCTTATCTAAAAGACCCATTTTCATCACTCCTATAGAAAATTACCACGTACCGGACAATGTGCTCTGTTGCAGATACAGTCCCCGATACATCTGCAAATTTATTATACAATAATTATAAAAACTTGTCAAGGTTTTTCAAACAGTTTTTAATACATTTTCCAAAACAAGCAGTCATAATTAGTTAAATATTACCAGTATTCAACGTAATATGTATTATAAAAAAATATATGATACAACTCCAAAAATTTAAGTTATTCACGGAATATTGACCATTAGTCAACGAAATATCGTTAAAAAAGGCTGCCGCTAAAAGCGACAGCCCTTGTCATTACATCTTAGAGATATCGTTCTCAGTAAGCTGGATGATACCGCCTCTTTCGAGAGCAGCTGCTGCATTGTCGTTATCGTCAACACGTATAACGAAAGATACAGACTTATCAGACTTTCCGAGGAAAGCATAGAGGTACTCGATATTTACATTGTCAGCGCCTAATATATCAAGCACTCTGCTGAGCTGACCGGGAGTATCAGGTATAGATATAGCAACTATCTCTGTATCTGCTACTGCATATGATGCAGCTCTGAGAATATCAACAGCCTTGTCGGTATCGTTAACGATCATTCTGAGAATGCCGAAATCCTTTGTATCTGCGATACTGAGGGCTCTGATATTTATTTTTTTGTCCTTGAGCAGCTTCATTACGCCGGTAAGCTGATTTGGCTTGTTATCTAAGAATACTGAGATCTGTCTTACATTTGCCATAGAAGTTTCCTCCTTGCAGATAACGGAACTATACTCGATAAGTTCCTTATATTAGAATTACTTTTCCTCGTACATTACGAGAGCAGAGAAGTCCTCGATAAACTCGTTAGCGTGAGTCTGAGCATCATGGCAAAGACCTGCTGCTGTACTGTACTTGATGTCAACGACCTTTACAGTTGCAATGAATTCGTTGATGTCGTTCTCAAAATTAGCGTATTTCTCGTACTTCTCCTGAGCGGGTTGGAAGCTTGTTGAAAAGATTTTTACTTTCATGATAATTTCTCCTTTAATTAATATTTATTAAAATATAAATTTTAATCGTGTAATTTTCTCTTGTCGATAACTCTTACAGCTTTCCCCTCGCTTCGAGCTATTGACTTAGGTGATACAAGGTGTACCTTAGGATTTATACCGAGCATTGTCTTGATAGCGAGTGCAAGTGCTCTTTCCTGATCCTGCATATCCTTTACCTTGTCTGAGAACTGTTCAGGCTTCATCTCAACGATTATATCAAGAGTATCGCTGTTGTTTACACGGTCAACCTCGATGATATAGTTCGGAGCATAGCCCTCAGCAATGAGAACAGTCTCTATCTGGCTTGGGAATACGTTTACTCCACGAATGATAAGCATATCATCGCTTCTGCCCATAGGCTTGCTCATCTTGATAAGTGTACGTCCGCATGAGCATTTCTTTCTGCTGAGTACGCAAAGGTCACGGGTGCGGTATCTGAGAAGCGGGAAAGCCTCCTTTGTAATGCTTGTGAAGACAAGCTCGCCTACTTCGCCGTCCGGAAGAACTTCGCCTGTATCAGGATTGATGATCTCAGGGATGAAGTTATCCTCGTTTATGTGCATACCTGTCTGCTCGCTGCATTCAAATGCAACGCCAGGACCGCTTGTTTCAGTAAGACCATAGATGTCGAAAGCCTTGATACCGAGAGATTTCTCGATAGAACGGCGCATCTCCTCTGTCCACGGCTCAGCGCCGAATATACCAGCCTTGAGCTTGAGGTCAGCCGGATCAATGCCCATTTCATTTACTGTTTCGCCGAGATATGCAGCATATGAAGGGGTACAGCAAAGTATAGTAGCTCCGAGATCCTGCATGAACTGTATCTGACGCTCAGTATTTCCCGATGACATAGGAAGTGTGAGGCATCC
>DEBW01000040.1:7646-7818 GCA_002348905.1 Ruminococcus flavefaciens
TTTTCCCACATATCAACATCGTTCTGAGTATAGAACGCAACGACACGCTTACCTGTAGTACCGCTTGTAGAGTGTATTCTTACGCAGTCCTTCAGCGGCTTTGCAAGGAGTCCGTAAGGGTATGCATCACGGAGGTCTGCCTTGCTTATAAACGGCAGCTTATGAAGATCGT
>DEBW01000189.1 GCA_002348905.1 Ruminococcus flavefaciens
CTGAATATGCTAATATCCTCTCGCTTAAAAACGGGAGGTTTTTTATTTTGCAAAAAGAGTACAATTATGTAATTTTGTAGGACAATCTCTCAATACAAATATCCTGCAATTTAATAATATAATTAACATAAGCAGGTTGTAACATAGAGAGTCATACAAAATGGAATATATAAGCTCATACAATGGAGGAATGTAAAATGAAAAAGAAGGAAGAACCAACCGTAAAGAAGTCAATCCGTATTCCCACAAAGTTAGCTGAAACAATTCAGATGGAAGCTGAAAAGGATTTTGATAACAACTTCTCTGATGCGGCTAACTACAGAATGCAGCACTATAAGTGCCCGCTTACGCCTAAGATAGTTGCTAAAGTTCAGGATATCGTGAATCTTGCAACAGAATCTATCGAACAAAATTCAGCAGAAAAAGCAGAGAAAGCACAGAAGGAGGTGAAGTATTTATAGAAGTACTTAAGGTAATCACTCGCTCAAGAGGTGGTTTTAATTATATAAACAAAGCTACAAATTATGTGTTAGACGAACGTTGTGCCGCTTCTAAAGGATATGGATTAGATCCTAAGAATGCATCTTCTGCAAAAGCAGGATTTAAGGGAAATAGCTCGTTTTGGAGAAATGAGGATAAGAATCCTCTTCTCCATAACATGTATATGTTCACAAAGGAGACAGCCCCTACTCCAGAGGATGCAATAAGGCTTGTTGATGAAATAAGTAAGCCGTATACCAAGGATCATTTGGCTCTGAGTGTCGGACACGAAGCTGACAGAGATTGTGCTTTAAATCATGTGCATCAGCTTATTGGAACGACTAACTATGTTGATGGATCAATGCTGTATGCAGACGATTCGACTATCTTTGATCTGGCTCAGCGTACAGCAGATGCTACTGGACAACCTGTTGAACTGGAAACAGAATCAAATGACGGTAAGAAGTGGAAATGCCCAAGAATATTTGTACCCAAGAAGGATGATGAAGAATAATTGACAACCGCTAAGGAATAACTCTTGATTTATTATACAACTGAAGACAGCTTCATGGTGATTCATAATCATACCCGGCCTTTGTGCCGGGTGAAGCTGTTCCCTAACTTAAAATGATAACATACATATAACCTGACAGAAGTAGCTCCTGTTGACTTTTGCCTTTGGTTGCGATATAATCAAGATATCAACTGCAATATTGAAGCTAAGCTTTACACCAAAAAGGAGTACTGTTATGGATATTCAGAAACTGAACTGCCTTACACCGGACAATGCAGCAACGCCAAAGTATAATCCTTATTCTGGGAAAAGCTGTGTTCAGGTCTATTACGCGAATAACAACAAAGTAATAATTGTGGGAGTTGCTGATAATAACTACATCTACTGGCTTTCTGTCTCAAAGATGGATGATATCGAAACTAACCGTAGTATATTTGACTATATCTACCGGCTTACACCTACTGTATTCGGCAGCATTTCTAGAGTTCTTGAGAGCCAAACACATTACTCCTACGAACAGCTGACGAGCTTCTATTCTGCAACACTTACGCAGGCTGAGGCTATACTTCCTCATTACCGAAAAATCAAAGAACTCTGTAAAGCCAGAGAAGCAGATGGCAGGTATATTGACATTATGAGGTATTATCTTAACATTCTCCAATGTCGAAGCTCTGATCCTGTGTCAGATTACGAGAAAAATGAACGTATCATCGAGCTTATCCGTTCAGAGAAGTATCTTCGCATTTCTGACAATTCAACAGTCAGAAATTTGTATAGTGAGCTTGAAAAGCATTGTTCTAATCTATATAACGCATATATGACCAAAGAGAATGATCGCTATCATATACGCTAGTTTACTCCCAAGAGTGAGATAGACTTTTGCGGACACGCTACTCTGGCTGCTGCGTTTGTACTCTTCAATTACTATGAACAGGATACGTATACTATCAACTTCTACGGTCAGATCGGTGAGTTTACCGTTCATAAGAGCGATGAGCTGATAAGAATGGAGTTTCCGGCTTATAAGCTGGAACATATCGAGATAACGGACATGATGATTGAAGCTCTCGGAACTATCCCTCTCGCAGCATATAAAGACCGTGATATACTGTTCATTCTGCGTGATGAGGATGAAGTTCGGAACTTACAGCCTGATATGGAGCTTATCTCCAAGCTTGACGGAGCTTGTGTTGCGGTTACTGCCAAGGGTACGGAATACGACTGTGTTTCACGGGTATTTGCTCCAAAGTTCGGCTTGAACGAGGATCCTGTGACTGGTTCAACACACTGCATGATCGCTCCGTACTGGTGCAAACGACTGAACAAATCCCGCATCACGGCTTTTCAAGCCTCCAAGCGTAAAGGTATCCTGTACTGTGACTGTGCCGAAGATAAGGTCATTATCTCCGGTAAAGCCGTACTCTTCTCAATAAATGACATTGTTGCTTTGTGAAATAGCTGTGCCGCCTCGAAAGGCGGCACTTTGTTTTTATATAATTATTCTCTAATTCAACTCACTCACAAATGGTTCGATGTATTCCCTTATGAAATCAGCTCTGTCCATTACAGTTGGCTTGAAATAGGACGCTACAGCTATAACGATATTCTTGTCAGGATTGATGTAAATAACATTTCCGCTGTTACCGAGAGCTGCGCAGATATTCTTTTTACGATCAAGTATCCACCACAGATAGCCATATTCCATGCCCTGCCAGTTCTGATTTTCAATAGCTCTGGGACGAGTTATTTCTTCAATCCATTTTGAAGAAACAATACGCTTTCCGTTATAAACGCCTTTGTTCAGACACAATTGACCTATCTTAGCCATATCCTCCGCCGACATACAAAGCCCGTATCCCGGAGTTCCAAGACCGTCTGTATCGCTGAACCAGACGTTTTCTTTAGGAGTTTTCTCTATCGTAAACTGCTTATGTTCTTCAGCTGTTTCAGCATAATAGTTTGTGTGCGTCTTGATTCCCAGCGGTTCAAAAAGATACTTGTTAGCGTAATCAACAGTCTTTATATTTGTTGCCTTGTATAGTATTCCAGTAAGGATATGAAGGCATACCGTCTTATAGTTGAACTCGTCTGTTAGTCCGTTCCTGCCGCCAAGAAAGTCGAGAGAAGCGTATGTCCAGTTATCGCTTGAACACACCTTTGACCACGGATCACCCTTGCCTTTATATGGTGCTCTCATAGTCAGCAGATGCTTGATAGTAACATCGTATATGGTCTTTTCGCTGCGTTTGACTTTATAATCAGGAAAATAATCAAGAACTTTATCGTCAACACTGCCTATCTGTCCCTTATCTATGGCAATACCTATAAGCAGCGACATAACGCTTTTTGTTGCGGACATTATGTGTGCGCAGTCGTTTTTCTTGTAATCATGCCATGTGTCACTGTATACCATCTGCCCGTCTTTGTAAGCGCAAATCTGGCAGATGTTGCTCTCATTGCCCTTGCTTTCCTCAATATATTTATGAAGCTCGTCTTTGGTCATAATATACCTCCGTATTGATAGAGTCTGTATATTCGATCGAAGTTTCATACAGTAGCTTTATTGTAGCAATATTATTTTTAATTGTCAATACTTTTTCTAAAATGAACCTTATTTGAATTAAGATTGAAAAATACATATTCTCATGATATAATGAAGAAAAAGATTTTTTCATAAGGGGACTGAATAATGGACAGAATAAAGAGATCACTTAAGAATATCAATGGAAGATTGTTTCTGGCGTTATTATTCATGGGACTTTGCCCGACGCTGTACACAACGCTGCGAACCTTTTTCCTCGGACATTTACCGGGAGACTGGTCTTATTCAATAGCAGGACAACTTTCGTGGGTAAACCTGCTATATGAGGTCATTAACGAGGCGATAGTCCTGCCGCTGTACTTTTTTATGGGGCAGGCTGTGTCTGATAAAAAAGAATTCACCAACAGGATACGGAGCGGACTGCTTGTATCGCTTGGGATATATACGGTTTGCTCTGTGCTTGTGATGGTATTTGTTCATCCGCTGCTAAGATTCATGGCGGTATCTACTGATATATTATCGGAATCCGCAAGTTATATCAGGATAGAGTGTATAGCCAATATCTTCGGCATACTGTATAGCTTCATCAGCGTAGCTCTTATTACCATAGGAAAGGATAAGCTTGTCTATGCAATAACTGTGGCAAAGCTGATACTCAGCCTGCTCCTTGATACATTACTTGTCTCAACACTGCCTGTATCGCTGAATTGCGGCGTTAACGGCATAGGTATTTCCAACATAATCTCAAACCTCATCTTGTTTATCATTGCTGCTGTACTTATTAGCAGATGTGGTTATCATATATTTGAAAAGGGAAAGCTGTCCTTTGCGTGGATGAAAGATTTCCTCAAAATTGGCGGTATCTCAGGACTTGAATCTTTTGTCAGGAATATTGCGTATATGCTTATGGTCTCACGCATGGTCAATATGGTAGGAGAACAAGGTACATACTGGGTAGCAAACAACTTTATCTGGGGCTGGATGCTGCTGCCTGTAACTCAGCTTGGAGAACTCATAAAACAGGAAACTGCCAAGGACAAGAATGCTGTTAAAAACAACACTCTTGGCTATTTTACGATAACGGCTATAACCTGTCTGATGTGGGTGATTACAATTCCGCTGTATAAGCCGTTTATGCGTAGTATTCTTGGATACAGCGACGTAGATAAACTGTTCAGGCTTGTAATGGTATTGTTCGTATTCTATGTTTTGTACGCTTTTCAGAATGTATTCGACGCAACATTCTATGGCAGAGGAAAGACAAACTATATGCTTTTTGAGTCTGTAGTGACCAACAGCGTTTACTATGGAGCTTTCTTTATTCTTTATCTCTGTGGAGTATGGAAGCCTACACTCATTGGTATAGCTCTGATGTTCGGATGTGGAAACGCCTTTGATTCGGTTGTATCATATCTTGCATACCGTCATTTCCTTAAAAAGGAAAAGAT
>DEBW01000036.1:0-4561 GCA_002348905.1 Ruminococcus flavefaciens
GTCCGTAGCCGTAACAAACGTGGCATACGTCCTCATCAGAACCGCCTGCCGCAACGATAGCTCTTGCGCAGCATTCTTCCCACATATCAATATCCTTTTGTGTGTAGAATGCAACAACGCGCTTTCCCGTTGTGCCGGAGGTTGACTGAATACGGATAATATTTTTTAAATCCGTACCGAGCAAGCCGTAAGGATAAGCTTCCCTTAAATCGTCTTTGGTAAGGAACGGGAGCTTTTTAATGTCGTCAACGCTCTTGATGTCGTCGGGGGATACGCCCTTTTTGTCCATAAGATTGCGGTAGTAGGGCACGTTATCGTATACGTAACGCACCTGCTTTACAATCTTTTCATTTTGAATCCGTCTTATTTCTTCATAAGGAGCGGTTTCAATTTCCGGTTGATAGTACTTTTTCATAACCTGTCCTTTCCGAAAAGCAATGGTGTTTTGAATATAAAAAGGTGTAGCACCGGTTAAAGTGCTACACCTGATGTGAATTCTAAACTTTCTTAACCTTCACATTTAGCTGCATAGCAAATTAACCCCTCAGGTTGTAAACCAAAAGAAGTTAAAGCTAAAGCTGAAGTTGTTGCGGTTAAGCTTGCTTTTCATTGTTTTTCCTCTGTTTGTTAACGTTTTAATTACGCTTTAGCGCTGTAGCGTAGTACTATTATAAGGCAATCATTTTTGTTTGTCAATAGTTTTTATGAATTCCTGCCGAGCGCAAACGCTTTTTTGTTCAGTTCAAGGAATTTGGGGGGAACGCATTTTTCAAGTGCGTCAAGCCATTGCTCCTCGGTAAACTCAAACTTCTTTGAAAGCCTGCCCAGCAGCGCAATGTTTACCGCTTTAGAGGAGCCTGCCTCCTCAGCAACGGCAAGCGCGTCAAACGCCTCAACCTCAGCGCCCGAAGCCTTCATTTTTTCAACAAGGTTTTCCGGATATACTGCGTTTCCCGTAATAACGGGCATTGGGTCAATCTGTTGGGTGTTAACAACAATATGGCCGTGCGGCTTAAGGTATTCAACGTATCTTGCAGCCTCAAGAAGCTCAAATGAAATAATGTAATCTGCCTCTCCCTTGTCAATAACGGGGGAGTACACCTTGTCGCCGAAGCGAACGTAGGTTACAACGGAGCCGCCGCGCTGGCTCATTCCGTGTACCTCGCTTACTTTAACGTCATAACCCTGTGCAAGAAGCACATTTCCAAGAAGTCTTGATGCGAGAAGCGAACCCTGTCCGCCAACGCCGACTATCATTACTGATTTAGTTTCCATTTATATTACTCCTTTGAAGTTAATGTCATTAGATGTTGAGCAGTTCAAGCTCGCCGTCGATAAATCCGACAGCAACGCCCTTGCTTTCTTTGAGGATATGTCCGTACTTTCCGTTGGAAATGTATTCCTCTATCATTTCCTTGAACAAGTCCTGAGCGTGTTTCCAGCCTGTATCGTCCTCGTCTGAGGTATCAACAGTGAAAACGTTCTCCTCACAGCTCCATACTTCATCACAAGCCCATTCGCCGTTCTCGTCAGCAGGATCAAATTCTCCGGCAGCCACTATCTGAGCAGCGTAGAGGTGTTCCTCGTCTGATTCATCATAGAGATTGAAGCAGAAAGCCTGAGTATTTTCGGGCATTGTATTATTTTCGAGGAGGTCGTCCAGCCAGTGGCTGAACTCCTCATATATTTCAATCTGTATCATTTTTCTTCCTCTTTATTTTCTTATATCTGAAAAATTCGAGTTTACCGCATCTCGGACATTCGTAAATGCTCGCAGTCAGAGCGCCTGAGAGAATATTGTCAAGGTCTCCGAAAATCAAGCCTGTACGTCCGAGCTGTAATCTCTTAGTACCCTTATAATCCATAAGTACATCACAGTATGGACAGTATATCTTTCTTACTTTCATATTAATACTCCGTTTTTTATTGCAATAATATCAGGGTGCTGTTTCCTTTAAGATCAGATTATTCAATTGCGCCTAACTTGCACTGTTCCTTGCAGATTCCGCAGCCTACGCACTGAGTATGGTCGATAACAGCCTTACCGTCACGCATAGAGATTGCAGGACATCCGAGCTTCATGCACTGTTTGCAGCCTACGCACTTGTCAGCATTTACCTTGAAAGGAGGATTGTGCTTTACATATTTAAGAAGTGCGCATGGACGGCGTGAGATGATAACAGAAGCTTCGTCAGCAACAAGTTCTTCCTTGATAGCAGCCTCAGTCTCAGCAAGCTTGTAAGGATCAGTAACACGTACACGCTTGATGCCGATAGCCTTGCAGAGTTCTTCGAGGTTTACAGCAGCAGCAGGATCGCCCTTGAGGTTCTTGCCTGTAGTCGGGTTCTGCTGGTGACCTGTCATACCTGTGATAGAGTTATCAAGTATGATAACAGTTGAATTTGAATTGTTATAAGCGATGTTTACAAGACCTGTCATACCGCTGTGCATGAATGTTGAGTCACCGATAACAGCAACTGTCTTGTGCTCAGACTCAGCACCTCTTGCCTTGTTGAAGCCGTGAAGTCCTGAAATGGAAGCGCCCATACAAATAGTAGTATCAATAGCGTTGAGAGGTGCAGCAGCTCCGAGAGTGTAGCAGCCGATATCACCTGATACTGTAACGCCGAGTTTCTTTAAGCAGTAGAAAAGTCCACGGTGAGGACATCCTGCACACATTACAGGAGGACGTACAGGGATATTCTCGTCGAGAGCTGCAAAGTCCTTCTTCTCGCCGAGAAGCTTCTCAGCAATGACAGACTGCGGAAGTTCGCCGATATATCCGAATATTTCCTTGCCCTTAACGTTGTTTACGCCGATATTGCGGCAGTGTTCTTCGATGATGCCGTCAAGCTCCTCGATAACGTATACCTGCTCATACTTTGCAGCAAAGTCCTGAATGAGCTTTACTGGGAGAGGATTTACCATACCGAGTTTGAGCACGGAAGCCTTGTCTCCGAGAGCTTCCTTTACGTACTGATAAGCTGCACCGTTTGTGATAACGCCGAATTCAGCCTTGTCAGATATTTCAACTCTGTTGAGAGGAGAAGTCTCAGCGTACTCTGTGAGCTTCTTTGTGCGCTCCTCAACGAAAACGTGTCTGCCCTTTGCGTAAGCCGGCATCATAACGAATTTCTGCGGAGTTTTCTCATACGGCTTGAGTTCAAGCTCCTGTCTGTCCTCTAATTCAACGATGCTCTGTGAATGAGCAACTCTTGTTGACATTCTTACTATAAAAGGAGCATCATACTGCTCAGAAAGCTCAAACGCAAGCTTAACGAACTCCTTACATTCTGTAGAATCGGAAGGTTCGAGCATAGGCACCTTTGAAGCGATAGCGTGGTGACGGCTGTCCTGCTCATTCTGAGAGGAGTGCATACCCTGATCGTCAGCAACAGCGATTACCATACCTGCATTTACGCCTGTATAACCTGCTGTATAGAGCGGATCAGCAGCAACGTTAAGACCAACGTGCTTCATTCCGCAGAAAGATCTTGCACCGGCAATAGAAGCACCGATGGCTGCCTCCATTGCAACCTTTTCATTCGGAGCCCACTCCGCATATATTTCATCGTACTTTGCAGCTTCTTCAGTTATTTCAGTTGAAGGAGTTCCCGGATAGCTTGAAATGAATTTACATCCACCTTCATAGAGTCCGCGGGCAAATGCCGCATTTCCAAGTAACAGTTTCTTCATAAACAATATTCCTTTCGATTGAAATGATCATGTTTTTAATAAAATTATGGCCGATATTCAATAGTGAACTATAAATAAAAACATATAACTTAATTATAACATTTTCTGTAACATCATTCAAGTGGTTTATAAAAAATCCCCGCCGGAAACGGACAAATTTTCCGTTCCCGCGGGGAGGTTGTATCAGCATAAGAAAAAAGTAAATACCTAACCATGATGTTTGCAAATAATAATCCTTTACGGACCTTCATCTTTTCTGCAATGTATGGTTTGCAAGGGGAAAAATTCAGGATTCTACACTCCTGTCTCCACTATCAGTTTGCTTCCGTCTCTTGTCTTTTTAACCCGGATCTGCTGAGGGATATTCTCCATTAATTCTTCTCTGTGGCTTATTATTCCCACCAGTTTATTGTTTCCGGACAGATTTATAAGAATATCCATTGCACTTTCTATCGACCTGCGGTCCAGTGTTCCAAAACCTTCATCAATAAAAAGCGCATCCATCTGTACACCGCCAAGATTCATTGAAACAGTATCGGACAATCCAAGTGCAAGGCTCAGAGAAGCTTTAAAACTTTCGCCGCCGGACAGATTTCCGACAGGTCTTCTGTGACCGGTTAAATTATCGAGCACTTCAAGATCAAGGAATGTGTTGCTTTTCTTTCCGAGAGAGTCTTCCTGTCGGTACAGTTCATACTGACCTTCACTCATAGGAAGGAGTCTTCTGTTTGCTGCAGCTATGATACCGTCAAAACCAGCCGCCTGGATATACTGCTCCAGCGTGATCTTTCCGTTACCAGTCGTACCTTTTACAAGATTGTATAATCTGGGGCATATACTGTTTTCTTTTCTTGACTTTTCAAGT
>DEBW01000036.1:4732-7982 GCA_002348905.1 Ruminococcus flavefaciens
TCAGCCGCTTCTATAGCTTTCTCGGAAAGAACAAACCCGAGCATGTTATCAACGGATTCAAATTGATTTTTCTTTACCGCAGCTTCAAGCTCCTGCTTTTTTGTCTCTGCATCTTCTTTCTCTTTTACCAGAGATTTCTCAAGGACCTTCAAAGCAGATTCCTCTGAAGCTAACTTCTGGTCTGCTTCTCTGCTGTCTTTATCAGTTTTTTCAAACTGATCCAGAATACTCTTTCTCTTCTTCTGTGCTGTATCCAGCTCGGACTTTGCCTTTTCCCAGTTTTCAAAGCTCAGTTCTGCAAGTGTTTTCAGCACCGCTTCTTTTTCTGATTCTTCCTTCTCAGTCTTTTGTTTTTTCTTTAAGAATTCTTCCTTATCTTTATTAAGAGTATCAGATTTTATACCCTGTGCATTTTCAAGTTCATTTTCCGCTCTTTCAAAAGTACGGTTATCTTCCTCCAGATCTTTCTGCTGCTTAGTCTTCTCTGCGATTTTATCTATTACAATATGCTGTGCTTCTTTTATTTCATTTATCAGAACATCCAGTTCGTTACCGGTATCCATGATATCAAGCAGTTTATCCTTCAGGCATTCATTAATGTCTGACTGCAGGCGGCTCTCGATTTCTTTCAGTGATGTTTTTGCAGTTTCGGCTTCAGTATTTGCATTCGACTTCTTAGCCTGAAGTTCATCTTCCTTATTCTTCAGTTCTTTAAATGCTTCCTCCGTGATTGCCTCGTCACATTTCCGGGCAGGTTCCGGATGATGCAAAGATCCGCAGACAGGGCATTTCTCTCCCTCTTTCAGATTCTCGGCTAATATACCTGCACGGCTGTTATCCAGAATTCTCTCAGCCAGAATTCTTTCATTATTTGCATTTTCATATGCTTCACGTGCATCTGTAAAAGCTTTCTGCTTTCTTTCAAGATTTTTCTTTTTACTATCCCTGTCAGGTATTCCGGTCTTAATGATCTTATCAATTTTATCAAGAAGTTTCTGATAGTTTTCAATCATGCCCTGAATTTCAATCAGCTTTTCCGGTGTACCCTTAAGTTCCTTAATAGTTTCTCTAAGTTTTTCGATCTCATCCTTAAGATCTTTTTCCCTTTGCTCTAATTCCTTCTCTTTAGCTTCGAATCCCCGGGATTCTTTTTTCAGTTTACCGATTTCTTTTACGAGCTCATCTCTTTGCTGATATTTCTTCTCTTCTTCCTTTATCTTATCTATATAACTCTGAAGTTTTTCTGCTTCCGGTTGTTCTTTTTTGGCTTTCTCCAGCTCTTTCTTAGCTTCAACAGATTTGTCGGATGCCGTTTTTACAGCTTTTTTCTTCTCTTCTATCTGCTTTTCAATTCCTTTTACAGAATCATCTTTGTCTTTCCAGGACAAGTATACCGGATTAACTTCTCTGGTTGCCAGTTTTTGTCTGTTTAAGAGCGCATCCTTTTCGTCAGTTTCTTTTTTCCTGTCTTTCAGTTCCTTCTCTTTTTTCTTAAGTTCCTCAAGTCTTTTTATAAAACCATTGTTGGTTTCAGCTGTTGCAAGAGATTCTATGCTCTTCTTATATTCTTTTTCAGCAGTCTTAAGTTCAGAATCCGCTGATTCCAGCTTTTTTTCATCCGAGTTTATAGCAGCTTTAACCATATCGATTATCTCTTCAATATTCCATGCACTTCCGGATCTCTTTGCACGGGTCTGAAGCTCAGATAATGACTCAGCCAGTCCGTCTTCCGCATCAGCTGTAACATCGGAAAAATACTGTACAATACTGCTCTCTGTCTGTGTTTTCAGTTTATTGCTGGCATCCATCCGGTCTTTCAGACGATATTCAATATTGTTATATCCGCTTGTCTGAAAGATGGTACGCAGGATCTTCGTTCTCTCGTCCGTTTTAGCATTCAGCAGATTCCAGAATTCCCCCTGGGCGATCATCGCGATCTGCATGAACTGTTTCGAATCAATATGCAGCAGTTCACGAATTATACCCGTTTCTTTTTCTGTGCCGTCAACATTTCTTACGCCTTCTGCCGTCGTTCCGTCAGGATAGAAGAAAGTAACTTTCTCCTTTTCTTCTGTCACTTTACCGTTTCTGTTTATGCGTTCATAGGACGGCTCTCTGCGGATGTGATAATCCCTGCCCTGATGTGAAAAGTAAAAATCCACAAAACATGTTTCAGATTCCTTTGCGTATTCACTTCTCAGATTTTTCGTATCTCTGAACTTTCCGCTGGTTTCTCCGTACAGCGCAAAGCAAATAGCATCAAAGATAGTAGTTTTTCCTGCCCCGGTATCGCCGGATATTAAAAACAGACCTTTCTCCTCAAACTGAGAAAATTCTATCGGCGGCATCTTTCCTGCATATGGTCCGAATGCACTCATTATCAGTTTAATCGGCTTCATGTAATACACCTGCCTCTCTTGCTACTTCTCTCATTACTTCCATTTCCTCGTCACTTATCTCGCAGCCATACATCTGCCTGTAAAAATCACTGATAAGATCTGCAAATGATCTGTTCTCCGCGATCTTTGATATATCTACCTGCTCCACTTCTCTTGTATGGGAATTGTCGTAGTCGATTTTTACGGTATTTGGATATACCTGCTGAAAAATCCCCATTGCATCGCTTACGAAATCTTCATCTGTAAGTGTTGCATAGATAAAATCTTCCGGAGAAGTTACATTGGATTTATCAAGAAGATCCTTCAGTTTCCCCTTCAGATGTCTCATATTTCTCATTGGCTTAAGAGGTACTAATTCTATTTCAACATTACCTTTACCGCTCAGCGTTATCAGAGGTACAGATTTTTCATTGTTCACTTCGCTGAGCGAATACTTAAGCGGTGAACCGGAATATCTGACCTCTCTGCGTCCGACCTGCTGCGGAGAATGAATATGTCCAAGCGCAGCATAGTCAAATATATCAAAACAGTCATAACCTATCTTTTCAACTGTTCCCACAGTCTGAGTTCCGAGACTCTCAGATCCGGAAAGGGCAGGATCTTCACTCTTTCCCATCACAAACTGATGAGATACTATTACATTACACCTTGACGGGTCAATATCAGCACTTTCTATTATTGCCCTTACTGCATCATCATAGGTTTCGATCTTTTTTTCCGGAAGGTAATGTCTGACCTGTGACGCTTTAACAAAAGGCAGAAGATAGATGTCTGTCTCCTCATTCTCTCCCTTAAATACCTGCTTATACAGTTTTCCTTCAAATTTTGTGGAGATAAAAATGTTATTCGTC
>DEBW01000036.1:8067-9613 GCA_002348905.1 Ruminococcus flavefaciens
CATTTTTGTTGCAGCTTCGCTCGGAATAGCTTTATCATATACATCTCCTGCGATCAGAACCGCATCGACCGAATGATCATCCACTATTTTAAGCAATTGATCCAGCATATACTCCTGATCCTCTTTGAGATCAAAATCTCCAAGTGATTTGCCAAGATGCAAATCTCCGACATGCATCATCTTCATACGATATTACCTCCTGCCTGAATGTTTATCCTTTAGGAATCACTGATTAAATCGGAAACGGCTTCGCCGTATTTCCGGGNNAATAAATCAGCGTTTCCTTTATATGGACTGTCACCTGCATAATTAACATTATATCATGCTTTAATTGTATTTTCAATCCAGGTGAACAAGAACAGGTGCGCTGATCCGGACGCAGAAAATGATGCCAGAATCAGCGCTGTTTTATTTTGACAACATTAAAAATCAGATATATAATATTATTAAATCGTGATTTACTAAATCATGATTTAGTAATTGCTCAGCCAATAATTAAAGCTCTGTAACACATGGTAACTGTACCTTGTATCACAGAGCTTTATTTCTATATTTACTTTATCTGCAGTTTATCAGAGTTCCTTGAAAACATCTGACATGTCATACATGCCTGCCGGCTTGCCTTTTAAGAACAGTGCGGCGTTGATCGAGCCTACTGCGAATACGCGTCTTGATGCTGCGCTGTGTGAAAGAGTGATAACTTCGTCGTTTCCGGCAAAGATGATGTCGTGTTCGCCGACGATGGTGCCGCCGCGGATCGCGCTTATGCCGATCTCCTTCTTTTCACGCTTTTTACGTACTGAGTGACGGTCGTATACGTATTCCTTTTCGCCGTCGAATACTTCGTTGATACCGTTTGCGAGCATGAGAGCAGTACCGCTCGGAGCGTCGAGCTTGCGGTTGTGGTGCTTTTCGAGGATCTCGATGTCGAACTGATCGCCGAGGAAAGCTGCAGCCTTCTTTGAAAGCTCAACGAGAAGGTTGATACCCATTGACATGTTCCATGAGAAGAATACAGGAGATGTCTCAGCTGCTTCCTTGATCTTGTCGATCTGCTCGTCAGTGTATCCTGTTGTTGCATAAACTACCGGAGTACCTGTCTTTGAACTGTACTCAAGAAGTGCATCGAGAAGTGCAGGGTGTGAAAAATCGATTATTACGTCGCCCTTTACATTAAGCTCTGACGGTGTGGCGAATATCGGAAAATCAGCGTACTTTTCAGTATTGATGTCGATACCTGCAACTACCTGGCAGTCACTTCTTTCCTTGATGCATTCATAGATCATGTGACCCATATGTCCGTTTGCACCGCTGATGATTATATCAGTCATTGTTTTCATTCCTTTCATATCTCTGTTATTATCAGTACAGCAGATCCGTAAAATGCAGATCTGCTGTCAGTTTTATTTTATTGCCTCAGCGCAGAATTCACCTGCACTGCGATGTGAAAAGCCTGTCTGCGGCTCTCCGTTTTAAATTACTTTAAGAGACCTAGTTCAGCCATTGAATCCTTGAGGATCTGTCTGTTTTCGTCAGCCATAGGATA
>DEBW01000036.1:9717-9891 GCA_002348905.1 Ruminococcus flavefaciens
TTTACCTCGATGAAAAGGTTGTTGATGAACTTAAGAAGCTTTATCTGGAGCTTTGCAGCCTCTGCACAGTTGTTGTCGAGGCAGTACTGAGCGATCTGGTGAGCTTCCTTCGGCATAACGTTTGAAAGAACTGAAATAACGCCCTTTCCGCCGAGGGACATGATTGGAACGATC
>DEBW01000010.1:0-8391 GCA_002348905.1 Ruminococcus flavefaciens
GTCTCAACATTGTTGAGGATAGTTGGCTTCTGGAAAAGACCTTTTTCAGCAGGGAAAGGAGGTCTTGGACGTGGCTCACCACGGTTGCCTTCGATAGAAGTCATAAGAGCAGTTTCCTCACCGCAGACGAAAGCACCAGCACCGAGACGGAGGTCGATATCGAAATCAAAGCCTGTGCCGAATATGTCCTTACCGAGCATACCAGCTTCACGAGCCTGCTTGATAGCGATATTAAGACGCTCAACAGCGATAGGGTACTCAGCACGAACGTAGATATAACCCTGCTTAGCGCCGATAGCGTAACCAGCGATAGTCATAGCTTCGAGAACAACGTGTGGGTCACCTTCGAGAACGGAACGATCCATGAATGCGCCCGGATCGCCTTCGTCGGCATTACAGCAGACATACTTCATGTCAGCATCAGGAACGATATTTCTTGCGAGCTTCCACTTCATACCAGTCGGGAATCCGCCGCCGCCTCTTCCACGGAGACCGGAATCGAGTATAGTCTGGATAACGTCCTCAGGAGTCATCTCTGTGAGTACCTTGCCGAGAGCCTTGTAACCGTCTCTGCCTATGTACTCGTTTATATTTTCAGGATTGATAACGCCGCAGTTTCTGAGAGCAACACGGTGCTGCTTCTTATAGAAAGCGGTATCATCGAGAGCCTTGATAGTGTCGCCCTCAACAGTTTCCTCATAGAGGAATTCCTTAACAGGGTTGCCTTCAACGAGGTGCTCCTTAACGATGCGAGGTATCTCGTCGATGTTTACACGGGAGTAGAATGAACCCTCTGGGTAAACGATCATGATAGGACCTCTTTCGCAGAGACCGAAGCATCCTGTCTTAACGATCTGAACCTTGTCTGTGAGACCGTTAGCCTTGAATTCTTCTTCGAGCTTCTCTATGATCTTCGGAGAGCCGGAAGAAGTACATCCAGTACCGCCGCAGACAAGAACGTGTCTTTCATATTTTGAAGAAGCGTTGCCATGAGTTCTGAGAGCAACCTCGCCCTCCATGGATTCTCTGACAGCCTTGAGTTCTTCAAGAGTCTTCATATGTTTTCCTCCTATAGTGTTATTGGTTTATGCAGAATATTTAGCGAGTATCTTCTCAACGTCGTCAACAGTAAGACGGCCGTAAACGTCCTCATTAACTGTGAGAACAGGAGCAAGTCCGCAAGCACCGATGCAGCGGCAGGCTTCGAGAGAGAATTTTCCGTCAGGAGTACATTCACCGCCGGCAATGCCGAGTTTTTCCTGAAGCTTGTTGTAGATGTCGCCTGAACCCTTAACGTAGCAGGCAGTACCGAGACATACAGAGATAGTATATTCTCCCTTTGGATAGAGTGAGAACTGAGCGTAGAAAGTAACAACGCCGTAGATCTTCTCAAGCGGGATACCTGTCTTATCGGAAATGATAGTCTGTACCTCTATTGGAAGATAGCCATAGATCTCCTGAGCCTTCTGAAGTATAGGCATAAGAGCACCCTGGGTGTCCTTTTTCTCCTCGATAACTGCGAGGAGCTGAGCCTCCTGTTCAGGAGTACCCTTGAATGGAACAGTGGACTTAGTTGAATTCATGTAAGATGAACCTCCTTTTATTGCTGTGAAATAAATAACAAACCGCACGAGTCGGTAATATTATGCCTCACATATATGAATGTATTATAACATATAATAAGAAAAATTTCTATCTCTTTTTTAACTAATTAATACAAAATTTATTGTGCATTTTGCATAATATGAGGTGATATTATTTAGTTAGTATTAAATAACATTTACAACTGTCAAGGTTATATATTTACCAATATATCGCAGATTTTATATATTGGTTTTATATATGATATATTTGCCATTAAATAGTAAATATATTTTCTGATTTAACTGCAAAAAGATATATGATGATATAAAACATAATTTTAGGAAATGAATCTTTGATACTGTTCATTGACAAATAATGTATATAGTGATATAATTAATAAAATAAAACGGTATTTAAAGGGGGATTAATATGCCTTTTATTGTTGATAAGGAGTTCGGAAAAGAACTTGCCCAGAACTATATCCTGCTTAAAAAATGTAAAAAGGTGCAGTCAATAGCGTTCTTCTCTTATTTAATAGGAAGTATAATGATGATGCTGTATTCTATTATAAGTATGACTGGACTTAGCTGGGACTGGATAGCAATGTATACCGGTGTCTCACTTATGTCTCATGTTGCGTTCGTACTTATAATAGATACTATAATAGTATGTCCGCTTTCAATGTATCTTGCTTATCGTGGATGCTTTTTGAAGCATGACCTTTCAGCGATGATAGTTCTTGCGGTACAGGCTGTCAATTATGGTTTTATGATATTCCTTGCAGTCAGACATTTCTTTGAAAGAGTACCTGTTGCATTCATTGCGGTCTCGATATATTCCATACTCTGTATAGTTATGGCAGGTCTTAATATATGGGCGAATGTAAAGTATCACTGGCTCGAAAATCAGCGTGGATTTCCGCAGTTCAGCGCTCGTTTTGAGGAGCAGAAAGAGGAGAAATTCCAGCGTGGTATATTAGATCCGTACCAGCAGGAGGTCAACCGCCTCAAAAAGACTTCATCCAGCGAAATGAACGACTTAGGTCAGACACAGGAACAGCTCGGACAATATGTCTATGAGCATAAATCAAGCACAATGGATGAAATATGATAAGTTGATTTTATTAAAAAATGCCGGAGATATTACGTCTCCGGCATCTTTATGAGCTTATTTTTATTAAGCTTTACTTATTTACATAAAATTCACAAATTGGTTTTTCCCATAATCATTGACAAAAATCATGCTGTATTGTATAGTTAAAGAAGCGATTAACGAAAGGAGGCTAAGTTTTGAACATTCCTAACGACCCGGTGATACTGCTGAGTTATGTTAACACCAAGCTCAGAGACGAATACCCCTGTCTTGATGAGCTTTGCAAGAGCCTTGACCTTTCAGAAAAGGAGCTTGCGGAAAAGCTCGCAAAGATAGGATATACTTACGATAAAGAAAGAAACTGCTTTGCATAAAATCTGGAGGAAACATGAAAAAGATAATTAAAAGAACCACCGCAGCTTTTATTGCTGCAACTATGGCTGTCAGTGCTCTTAGCTGCCTTTGCAGCGTTGCCGCTGACGAAGAAGTGCCGAAGACCATCACTGTAAAATTCGAGTGGGAGGAAGAGGGAGTTTCTCCTACAAAGGATACTGACCTTACACACTTCGATACGATAACAACAGAGAAGTCATATATCGACCTGCCGCACGATATATTCGAGAGAGAAGGACATACTTTTTCCGGCTGGACTATTGACGGCATCCACGGCTATGCTCCGGGATATGTAGTGAGTTTTACACTTGATTACTTACAGGATTATCTCAAGGATTCAGATGAGATAGTTTTCAAGGCTTGCTGGGCTAATGTGACTGATAAGCCGCATACAGTAACATATGTTACCGAATATAACGGCGAGGAACTTGAAAAGCCTGAATTCCTTGAAGACGAGAAGTACGCTAAAAATGAGATATTCACCCCGAATTTTACTACTGTAATGTATGATGATATCTTCAGCAGCGGACTTACTGACGGCGAGAGAGTTTATTCATTCGGCGAACAGATACTCATGCCTGACCATGATGTTGTACTTTATCCGATATTCTTCAAGAGAATAAATCTCACTTATTCAGCAGGTGACGTTGACAGACTTAACGGTAATGATTCAATGACTGTTAAGAAGAATGAAGGCTCAAAGATAGAACTTGCAACTCCTGACAGATTCTCACGCAAGGGCTTCAATATAGTAGGCTGGAAGTCAAGCGTTGACGGCGAGGTATACGCTCCTGAGTCAACATTTATAGTGCCGAGCGAGGACTTCACTCTTACAGCTGTATGGGAAGCTAAAAAGTACAATGTAGTATTTATTCCGGGTAATAAAGCTGCAAATATCAAAGTTCCCGGCAAGACTGATGAGGCTATTATATGTCCTGAGCCTGGTATAACAGTTGCAGGCAAGCATTTTGCCGGCTGGAAGGACAATACAGGTAAAATTTACGCAGCAGGCAGCGAGTACGTGATACCCGGTGCTGATCCAGGTCTTGGAATAAGCCTTAATGCAGTGTGGGAAGACGGCGAGGCAAGTGCTGAAACTACAGCTCCGGCAACAACTACTACAACTCCAGCAACTACAACGACTACTACCACCAAAGCTCCGGTATCAGCAAAGCTCATAGGCGATGCAAACTGCGATAATAAGGTGTCCGTTGCGGATGCAGTAGCGATACTCCAGTTTATCGCAAACAAGGATAAGTTTGCTCTCAGCGCTGACGGTCTTGCAAACGCAGACTGCTTCAACCCTGGCGACGGCGTTACCGGAAAGGACGCTCTCGCTATCCAGCAGCTTGATGCACAGCTTATCAAGGAGTTACCGGTAAAAGAATAATAATCATTATCAGGGCGGAGAATATCCGCCCTTTTTTATGTTCAAAATATCAAAAGATTCGTTGAATTGTACATGAAAATGTGATAATTTTTGTTAAAAATGCAGCCTGTGCCGGACTTTACTTTTCTTATAATATGTGGTAAAATTGTGGTATAGTTTGTGACTTTACAGCTTTTATGCTTTTATATGTCAAAGTTGAAGAAAGGACAATTTTTATAATGCCAATTACAGAATTACTTGAAAGAAACGCAAAGCTATACGGCAGCGATGTCGCACTTGTTGAGGTAAATCCTACTATTACTGAGGTTCGCCGCAAGACATGGAAGGAATATGACCTTATCGAGACAAATCCTGAATGTCATTACCGCCGTGAGATAACATGGAAGGTATTTGACGAAAAGGCTAACCGTTTCGCAAATATGCTCATTGAAAGAGGAGTGCAGAAGGGCGACAAGGTAGGAATACTTCTCATGAACTGCCTTGAATGGCTGCCTATATACTTCGGAGTGCTCAAAACAGGCGCTCTTGCAGTACCTCTCAACTACCGCTATACCTCAGACGAGATAAAGTACTGCCTTGACCTTGCAGAAGTTGATATACTTGTATTCGGTCCTGAGTTTATCGGACGAGTTGAGGAGATAGCTGAGGATATCAGCAAGAACAGACTTCTTTTCTATGTTGGTGAGGGATGTCCATCATTTGCTGAGCACTACGACAGCGACGTTGCAAATTCATCAAGTGAAGCTCCTGACATAAAGCTCACAGACGATGACGATGCGGCAATATACTTCTCATCAGGTACAACAGGCTTCCCGAAGGCAATACTCCATAAGCACAGAAGCCTTGTACACTCCGCACAGGTAGAACAGAACCACCACGGTCAGACAAGGGATGACGTTTTCCTTTGTATACCTCCGCTTTATCATACAGGGGCAAAGATGCACTGGTTCGGCAGTTTGCAGTCCGGCGGAAAGGCTGTACTCTTAAAGGGTGTAAAGCCTAAGACTATCATTGAGACTGTATCAAAGGAGCACTGCACTATAGTATGGCTTCTTGTACCGTGGGCACAGGATATACTCGATGCTATCGACAGGGGAGAGATAGACGTTTCACAGTATGAGCTTTCACAGTGGAGACTTATGCATATCGGCGCTCAGCCTGTACCTCCTTCACTTATTGCACGCTGGAAAGAGCATTTCCCGAATCACCAGTACGATACGAACTATGGTCTCAGCGAGTCGATAGGTCCAGGCTGTGTACATCTCGGAGTTGAGAATATACACAAGGTAGGCGCTATAGGCAAGGCTGGTTTCGGCTGGGAAGTAAAGATAGCTGACGAGAACGGCAATACTGTAAAGCGTGGCGAAGTCGGCGAGCTTTACGTTAAAGGCCCTGGAGTTATGGTATGCTATTACCGTGACGAAAAGGCTACATCCGAAACTCTCAAGGACGGCTGGCTTCTCACAGGAGACATGGCTCAGGAGGACGAGGACGGCTTTATATACCTCGTAGACCGCAAGAAGGACGTTATCATCAGCGGCGGTGAAAATCTTTACCCTGTACAGATAGAGGACTTCCTCAGATCACATCCTGCTGTAAAGGACGTTGCAGTTATCGGTCTGCCTGACAGCAGACTCGGCGAGATAGCAGCAGCTATAATCTCTATCAAGGAAGGCGTTGAGTGTACAGAGGAGGATATAAATAACTTCTGTCAGAAAATGCCGAGATATAAGCGTCCGCACAAGATAATATTCGCTGACGTTCCGAGAAATCCTACCGGCAAGATAGAAAAGCCGAAGCTCCGTCAGATATACTGCGGAGAGAGCCTTGTTGCTAAACAAATAAAGAATTAAGGAAGTATTTTATGTCTGATATCGAAAAAGTAAGAGAACTTTTTGCAAAAGACCATTTTGCAACAGAGAACGGCATGGTTATCGACGAAATAGGCGACCACTACGCTAAATGCAGTCTCGAACTCGGTGAGCGCCACCTGAACGCTATGGGAGCTGTAATGGGAGGAGTACACTTCACCCTCGCTGATTTTGCTTTTGCTGTAGCTTCAAACTGGCAGAATCCCGGCGTAGTCGGACTTGATTGCAGTATAGCATATCTTTCACCAGTGAAGGGAAAGCGCCTTATAGCCGAGGCAAAACTTGTTAAAGACGGCAGGTCTACCTGTGTTTATACCGTTGACATAAGCGACGACATAGGTACAAAAGTGGCGACCGTACAAGCTATGGGATTCCACGTTAACAAATAAAATATATTCCGCTGACAGGTCTGTAAAGTTCAGAATGTCAGCGGAATTTTTGTTTTTGTCTGCAAATCAGCGTACACTAAATGTTCGTTAAAAAGCATATGTTTGTTAACGATAAAAAATAATGTTTTTGCCGTGGGAAATTTCCTAAAACCATTGACATTTTACGACAAAGGGTATATAATAAGTGTCGCATGATATGACTTGTTGTGAACAGGAGTTTTTTTATGGATGATATAGAATTATACCTCAACAGACTTTCGTCTGAAAAAGAGATATTTGCTGAGTGTGCAGACAAGCTCGGTGCTGATAGTATAAACAGCTGTGATGAGCTTTCAGGGCTGCTTATGTCAGTGGACGAGGATGTAAAGTACAAGCTTTATGTCTCAAATGAAAAGGTCGGAAACAGTACAGTTGAGCAGGTGAAGAACGTATTCTCCGAGGCTGAGAAGAATAACGCCTGCATATCAATGGAGGTCATAGAAGACGAGTTCCTTAACCTTATTGATTCTGAGGCGAGACTTACATCTATGGCTAAGCCACGAAGCCTTGTACACCGTGACGGCGAACTGCATCCGGCTGTACACATATGGATAATAAAGCGCAAGGATATGGGTATATATGTGCTCCTGCAAAAGCGCTCTCACGAGAAACGCATCTGTCCTGACTGCTATGATGTTTCAGCAGCCGGTCACGTTGCTCAGGGCGAGGAATTCCGCAGTACCGCAGTACGTGAGACTGAGGAGGAGCTTGGTCTTAAAATACACGGCAGTGACCTTGAACTTATCGGTCTGCACAAGAACGAGTACAAGGAAAAAGATATAAACGACTACGAAATGAGGGCTATATATCTTTGCAGAGAGAATGTCGATGTAGACAAGCTCGTTTTACAGTCATCCGAGGTATCAGATGTATGCTGGGCAGAGATAGACGAACTTCTTGCAGTAATGCATGACGGCGATTTCAAGCACTGCATCGACCTTGAAGAATTAGCAATGATAAAGAAGGCTGTCTTCTAATACATCACTATTTATATGATATGAAAAGAAAAAGGGCGGATATTCCGCCCTTTTTGTATTGGTATCAGTTCCATGTAGGAGTTTTTCCGGTAGAAGTTGCTGCGTAGTATGCAAGTATTTTTGAAGCGTCACTTGCGTTTACGCTTTTGTCACCGTTGACATCTGCTGCTTGCTTCTGACGTTCTGAAAGCTTGGATATACCTGTCGTTGAGAGAGCAGAATACTCCATAAGCACCAGTGATGCGTCAGATGAGTTTATTTTACCGTTTCCGTCAACGTCTCCGAGGAGCATAGCATTAAGGTGGAATGTGACGCTTTTCACGCCGTCCTTTTCCACGGTGCTCCATGCTTCATCAGANNGCAACGTCGTCAACTGCGAAAGAGTAGGTGATCTCAGTGAAGCTGTCAGGGTTATTGTCGGGATCAGGAATGGAAAACTGGTCGGTATATATTATTCTTTCGTCCCCGTATTGTCCGCCTACAGCATTTAATGTAAGTGTGTAATTACGGTAATCGTCAGCAGTATTGTCATAACCTTCGATATCAAAAGAGCATGAGCCGTTTGCTGAGAGTTCTGTGAAGTAGTAAGGTTCAGCAGTTCTTTCGGGCGAGTCAAAGGTTATAAGAGCACTTCCTTTGAGGTCTTCAGGCAGTTT
>DEBW01000010.1:8414-10629 GCA_002348905.1 Ruminococcus flavefaciens
GGGTTGAAGTGCTTGAAAACGCTCTGCTGAGGAGCAGGTTCATCATCTGCCAGAACGCTTGACGGTGAAGCTGAAAGCACAACAGCCATTGCAGCTGCTATAGAGAGAAATTTTTTCATTTTCTTATACTCCTTGTTACGGTAAGTTCTCAATAGTATTTTGCGTTGATGTACTGCTTGAAGGTGTAATTCTTTTCCTTCAGGAAAGCGTCAGTTTTTCCGAAGTATCCGTTGCAGGCATCGTAGTTTACCCATACTCCGTCAATAAGCACCTGATTCCAGTAATGGTCGGTAGGACCTCTGCCGGTGCCGTAGACTATCCTTGTCTTGTAGCCTGCCTGCTGGAAGAGAAGGTCGCTTATGGCTGCGAAGTAGTAGCCGACTACTTCTTCATTGTCCATAGCATATTCAGCGAAGTAAGACCAGCCTTTTGCTTCTATTTCCTTGTATGAGCGGGGAGCTTCAATATACTTATATGTATTGTTGTCGCATACATAATCATAGATAGCTTTCGGAGTTTTGCCGTTATCGTTTATTATCTTCTTTGCACGTTTCTGAAGGTCTGAAAGCGGTACAGCGCTTCCGTCAGATGTGAGGTTGAAGTCATCTATGATGATATCCTTATCCATTACGCCGTTTGCAGCAAAGTGGTATTTTTTACCGTCGATATCAGCCCAGCCGGTAGCCATTGAGCCGTTTTTATTGAAGTAGTAGCGTGAACCGTCAATATCTTTCCAGCCTATAGCAGCAGCTCCATTGGTTTCAAGATAGTACTTAGCACCGTCAATATCCTTCCAGCCGCCTGTCAGCAGGATACCCTTGGAGTCAAAGTATAAGAGACAGCCGTCAATTTCGTGCCAGCCGACATACATTATACCGTCCTCGCCGAAGAAATAGTGTGAGTTATCGAGGTCTATCCAGCCGGTATGCATAGGACCTTCCGGAGTGAAGTAGTATTTCTGACCGTTTACGATACGTCTGCCGGTAGTGAGTTTGCCTGTTTCCTCGTCAAAGTAGAAGTAATAGCCGTCAATATTTATTATACCGGAAGCCATAACGCCGTCGTCCATAAAATAGTACTTAGCGCCGTCAAGCTCTTTCCAGCCTACAGCCATAGTACCGTCCTCATTGAAAAAGTATTTCTTGTCGTTTATCTTACGTCTGCCGGTCATCATTTTGCCGGATTCCTCATCGAAGAAATAGGAATTTCCGTTGTAGCTTATGATACCTGTCTGACGTTTGCCGTCCTCGCCGTAGAAGTATTTTCCGTCCTCGAAAGCGATGATACCTGTCTGCATGGAGCAGTCGTCACCGAAGTAGTAGAGACTGCCGTTTATTTCGATTTTTCCGGACTTTCTTCCTTCCACAGGATCAATATAGTAAGTCTTTCCCTCGACCTCGATAAATCCGTCATAGGAAACGCCTGTATCAGGAGAGAAATAGAAAATTTTTCCGTCAATGTCAGTCCAGCCGGTGTGTTCTCTGCCGTTTGAATCGAAAATATAAGTCCTGTTGTTTATAGTGCATTTGCCGGTAGCGAGTTTGCCCTCTTTTCCGGCAAAGTACATATCATTCTTGTACTTTATAAATCCCTCGGAAGTTTCCTTAGAGCCTTTATCTCCCATAAAGTAGAGACACCCGTCATCTGCTTCGAGTATTCCGGTAGCTTTGCCGTCCTTCTGTGAGAGGTAGTATTCGCCCCCACAGTATTCAGTCCAGCCGTATACAGGCTTACCGGTCTGAGGATCATAGTAACGGCGTACACCGTCAACGGTTCTCCAGCCGGTCTTGAGAACGCCGTTTTTAGCGAAAAGGTAGGATTCACCGTCTATTTTCTGTTCACCGGTGAGATTTTCGCCTTTTTCATTCAGATAGAAGAATCTTCCTTTTTCATCTTTTTTCCATCCGGCAGCGGTCTGGCTGTCGGCATTTTTTTCAACTGTCTGTACTGTTGCAGTTACTTCCGCTGCACAGGCTGCTGTCGGAGCAGCTGCAAAAAGTGCAAGAGCCGCAGTAAAAGTGCAGGTCAATGCAATGGCATACTTTTTCATTAAAAACTCCTCCGTATTGTTCAACTGTAAAAGTGAGTGATAGTTATTACTATACAATAAAATTATACTATACCATTCAAAAAAAGTCAATGAAATTTGTTATAATATGGATTGTAACAGAATTTGGGGTGCAGGGGACTGCGTTCCCTGCCGGAGTCAAGAGGC
>DEBW01000010.1:10747-16534 GCA_002348905.1 Ruminococcus flavefaciens
GATTTGTGAGCAAATCAACGTGCTGAGCCGAAAATCAAGCCGTTTTTAATTCAGGTTTTTTGGAGCAGAAAATCTCCGCTCTTGATATATTTGTCATTTTATTACCGAAAACGCCTGTTTCAAGGTGGAAGCCGGTATTATTTCGATATCATAATTCTTTGTGTCGATAGACGACATACTCTGCTTAGGTACGACAGCTTTTTTGAATCCCATTCTTTCAGCTTCCTTTATTCGCTGTGAAACGTGAGAGACTGAGCGTATTTCTCCGCCGAGACCTATTTCTCCGAAAGCGATAAGTTCCTCGTCTATTTCCTTGTCCATTATGCCTGAGTATACAGCCATAGCAACAGGCAGGTCAGCCGCAGGCTCATCGAGTCTGAAACCGCCGACTATATTGAGGTAAACGTCAAGACTTCCCATGAATACGCCGAGACGCTTTTCAAGTACAGCTAAGATAATATTCAGCCTGTTGAAGTCAAAGCCCGTGACCATTCTTCTCGGAGCAGAATAGCTTGTTTTAGCGGCAAGAGTCTGTACCTCTGCGAGAATAGGTCTGCTGCCCTCTATAATGCAGGCTACGCAAGTACCCGATACATTATGAGGTCTGCCGGAGAGGAGCATCTGAGATGGATTAGCAACCTCAGCAAGTCCTTTGTCAAGCATTTCAAATACACCTATCTCATTTGTAGAGCCGAAACGGTTCTTGACAGCTCTCAGCAGGCGGTAGCTCTGATGACGTTCGCCCTCAAAATAGAGGACAGCATCGACGATATGCTCCATTACCTTAGGACCTGCAATAGCGCCGTCCTTGTTTACATGACCGACTATTATCACCGGTATTTCCTCAGACTTGGCAGTACGCATGAAAAGGTTTGTACATTCACGCACCTGTGTTATACTTCCCGGACTTGATGCTATACGGTTTATGCTCATGGTCTGTATGGAGTCGATTATGGCTATATCAGGAGCACTTCCGGAAATAGTCTCAGCAATAGCCTCAGCATCGTTTGCTGTGAGTATGTACAGGTTTTCAGTGTCAACGCCAAGGCGCTGGGCACGGAGTTTTATCTGCCTTGCTGATTCTTCTCCTGATACGTAGAGTACCGAGTGTTCTTCGCCGAGGTACTGGCATATTTGCAGGAGAAGTGTACTTTTTCCAATACCCGGTTCACCGCCGAGGAGTACAAGCGAGCCTTTTACAAGTCCGCCGCCGAGTACACGGTTAAGCTCGCCGATGCCGGTATCATAGCGCACATCGCTGTCAGCGCCGATATTTTCCAGTTCGAGTATACACTCAGAAAGGTCGGGAATGCTGTTTGAAGCGGCGTTTCCGGAGGGAGCAGAGGTATCTGTAAGCTCCTCCTCAAAGCTGTTCCAGGCACCGCATGACGGGCATTTTCCGTTCCATTTTGTGCTTGTGAATCCGCACTGGTTACAGGTGTATACAAATCTTGATCTTGCCATATTTTAAGCAAATGCAGCAGTTATGTTCTCATCGGTGAGAGCATATTTTCTGCCGGCAGTCATTATATTTCCGGAGCTTACGTAGCTTTCAGCGGAGAAACCGCTGTCAGCGAGACTCCAGTAAGTTTTTTCAGTTGGTGTTTCAGAGTAGAATACAAGCTGGTCAACGTCGAATTTTACTTCTCCCTGGCAGCCGTATTTACCGTCAAGAGCAGCGAGTTCGCTGCCGCTGAAATAGAAAATCCTGCACTGAGCATCGGGTACAGAGCTTTCTGAGACGATAAGCTCAGGGGTATCATCGCCGTTGAGGTCGCAGAGTTCAAAAGCAGGATCGCTTTCTTCGCCGAAGTCAGGCATGATCTCATTGAGTTTGCTGCGGCAAAGCTCTTTCTGCTTGCCGTCGAGAACAGCTCCCCAGCTTTCAGCACGGCGGACAGCGTACTGAACAGTTTTGTCAGCCATTAAATATTTTCTTCCTACCCTTACGATACGTGTGTTCTCATAATCAGCAAGAGCACTTTCATAGTCTCCGAGAAGAACCTCTTCTCCGTTTATCTCATGTACTATAGTAGCACCGTCAGAAGCTTCGCCGGAGTTGTCGCTGTAGGTCAGTTTCTCAGTGAAAGCACCGTCAGTATAAGCCATGTATTTTCCGAGAACGAAACCGTCTCCGCCGTACTCATCGTGTATAAGACCTAATTCAGGCAGATAGTCAAATTCTCCGAAGAATCCGACTTCGCCGAGCGGAGTTACAGAACCTGCCTCACAGGTGTATATACTGCAAGAGGACTGTTTGTCAGCACTTGGAGATATGATAAGTTCAGGCTTGCCGTCGCCGGTAATATCGATTATCTCGAAAGCCGAACCGGTGTCAGGCTCAGGATCATAGTTTTCAGAAGCCATGAAGTCTTTTAACTGATCTTCATAAGGCTGCTGCCAGTCGAAAGTTATGCTTTCAGGTGATACCTTTACAGGTTCTTCCGATACGGAAGATTCAACAGTTGTATTCTTTGAACATCCTGCCAGTGAAGCTGCGCCGAAAGCGGATAAGAGTAATAATGCTTTAAATCGTCTCAAAAGTAAGACCTCCATTTTTTTCGCTTGTTGTCTTTATTTATATGTGGACACTACTATTTTATCATATTTATGCTTTCGTGTCAAATTTCATGAAAATAGTGCATATATAGCTGATATAAGACATTTTCAAAGCATTTTGAGCATATATCTCATTAAGAGGTGAGATACATGAACGATACATATATTATACCTGAGGTGTACGATTGCGAGACTGAACTTCCGCCGGATGATGATACTTCTCAGCTCCGTGACGAGGAAATGCGCCGGAAAAAAGAGGGGAAAGCTGACGATATAATAGCAATGCAGGCAGTTGTATGCCTGCTCATAGCAGCAGGTATTGTCATAGCGAATATATACTGTCCCGACAAAGCAGAGGTATTGTATAAGCAGATATGCCGTTTCTCAGCTGATAATTCGGAGCTTTTCCCTAATCCTGTGCGGCTTATTATGGAGTATTTCCGCCAATGAAAAAAATCAAGGTGGATTTCTCGTTTCTGCTGTTCAATGCGTTGCTTTTCATGTTTCGTGACGGCAGGCTCATAATGTCGTTTTACGCCGTAAGCCTGCTTCATGAGCTTGGACATATAGCAGCTCTGAAACTCACTGGAGGAGAACTGCGCTCGGTAGAACTCAGCTTTTGCGGAATAAAAATGAGTGCAGCTCCGGCGACTGACCTCAAAAGCGGAGTGATAGTCCTCCTTAGCGGACCTGCGGTGAATATTGCGTTATATTTTGTATTGCGCCTTTGCGGACATTGCGGACAGACTGCTTTGCTGAGCCTTGCTGCCGGTATATTCAATCTGCTGCCGTACAGCTTTCTTGACGGCGGAGCATTTATTGAAATGCTCGCAGAGGGTACACCTCACGAACTTTTTATACGGCGGATTCTTACTATTGTGCGCTGGCTGATAATTATTGCGGCAACAGCGCTATATACTGGACTTTATACGGCTGATAGCGTTCTTTTCAAGGCGTGAGACCTGAGCCTGTGATATACCTATCTCATTTGCTACTTCCATTTGTGTTTTTCCCTGTAAAAAGCGCAGATAGAGTATATTTTTTTCACGTCCGCCGAGCTTTTTTATAGCGTCACGGATAGAAAGCTCGTCCATCCAGCTGTCAACGTCGTTTTTGTCGCCTATCTGATCCATGATATACATAGTGTCCTCAGAATCGGAAAAAACCGGTTCATAGAGGGATACAGGATCACTGATGCTTTCGAGAGCTATCACGACATCGCTGCGCTTTTCGCCTATTTCCTGTGCTATCTCCTCTATAGTAGGTTCACGCTGATTTTTCAGCACAAGTTTCTCTTTAGCCTGTATCGCCTTGTAAGCCATATCCCTCAGTGAACGGCTGACTTTGATCTGACTGCAATCACGCAGATGCCGCCGGAGTTCGCCTGTTATCATTGGTACGCAATAGGTTGAAAAGCGAACTTCTTTAGTGAGGTCGAAATTATTTATAGCCTTGATAAGTCCCACAACGCCTATCTGAAACAGGTCGTCGATATCCTCGCCACGACCTGTAAAGCGCTGTATCACGCTGAGTACGAGCCTGAGATTGCCTTTTATCAGCTTGTCCTTGGCGGCTTTGCTGCCGGTAGCACGAATCTCTTTCAGAAGTTCGATTTTTTCCTCCTCTTTGAGTACAGTCAGCTCGGAGGTGTTTATGCCGGATATGACTACTTTATTATATGCCATATTATCTCTCCTCAAAATATTTTTGAGAATATTATTGACAGGCTGACAGGTTTTAGTCATATGAATAAATCTTATCTTTTAAGCAGATAATTTTATCGGAGGTGAAAAAATGAGCAAGAAGAAAAAGACAGTGCCGATAGGCGAACCAGGTATCATGCATGATAATTACCTGTTTCCGGCAGCTTCAAGCGGTGATATGACCGGACTTATACCCTCCGGCACTGAAAAAGACGGCGACATTGACAGCTACGGCGACCTTTACCCGTTCACCGACCTTCAGAAAGCTATGATAATAGAACGAAGAAACGGATAAGTATAAAAAGGACGGCAGAAGCCGTCCTTTGGGTTTTTATGGCAAAATATCTTGACTTATAGTCATTTATAACAATAGGAATGTGCTTTTTTTGCACTATCCGACAAAATTATTAAAAAGTACTTTATTTTTCACTTAAACCATGCTATAATATTTCCGTTAACAATCCTTTTATAATATCTTTTAAGGTGATAATAATGAAAAACGGAGTAAAAATGCTTGACATTGCAACCAAATTAGGCGTTAGTGTTGTAACTGTCTCAAATGCGCTCGCCGGACGTGACGGCGTGAGCGAAGTAATGCGTAAGAAAATATGCGAAACTGCCGACGACATGGGATATAAGCCTTCAAATACAAAGTCCGGCAAGAAAAAGCCGGTCATACAGAAATTGGGCAAAAGTGTTGGTATACTCACTTCTGAGCGTTTTGTAGGTGCAAGAGGTACTTTCTACTGGGAACTTACGGCAAATATATCGAACAAGCTCTCAGCTATGAACGTGCTGACGGTGTACGAGTGTATCACCGAAGTAAACGAGAAAAACGCCATACTGCCGAATATGATAACAGAAAAAAAGGTTGACGGTATCATAGTCATAGGTCAGATACACAGGGAGTATATCGCTAAACTCAGCAAGATAGAGCAGCCGCTGCTGTTTGTTGATTTCTACGACAGCAGATACAATATCGACTCTGTAAACTCCGACAGCTACCACGGAGGATACATACTCACAGATTACCTTGTGGAAATGGGACACAGGCAGATAGGTTTCTTTGGTACGGTCAACGCTACAAGCAGTATTAACGACCGTTTCCTCGGCTACATAAAATGTCTCATGGAGAATGGTCTGGAGTACCGCAAGGAATGGACTCTCGGCGACCGTACCGAAAAGGGTATACTCTATGATAAGATAGATTTCCCTGACGAAATGCCTACAGCTTTTGTATGCAACAGCGACGAGACTGCTTTTCGTGTAATATCTGCTCTGAAATCGAAGGGAGTACGTGTGCCGGAGGATATATCTGTAGTCGGCTACGATAATTATACGGTTTCAAGCATATGCATACCGACAATTACGACAGTTGAAGTTGACCTCGATAAAATGGCGGCTGAATCCGTTGACATAATGGTGAAAAAACTGGATGATCCTTCATATCACGAAGGAAGAAGAATTATCAGCGGCAGACTTATCGTCAAGAACAGTGTTCTTGATATAAGCAGCAAAGGGAGCG
>DEBW01000010.1:16860-17248 GCA_002348905.1 Ruminococcus flavefaciens
GAGATGTTCTGCGACAGAGTAGCGGCATCGAAGATATACAACAAGGAAAAGTATACAAACAGTTGTCCGCTTGAATACTTCCTCAGAGCACGGCATAAGAGAGCGATAGCTCCTAAAACGGCGGCTAAGCTTGAATTTCTGCTTAGAATGCTCGCCGACAGGGGAGAGGATGCAACTTTCAGATATATCCGCAAGCGTGTCAGACAGATGAAGAACAAGTAATATTAATGGCGTACAGAAATGTACGCCATTTTTATGTAATGAAAAAAGGACTCGTCTGAGCCCTTTTCCCATTATATCATTATATTTTTTGGAACCGAAATCACTGGAAAGATTCCGGGAGTGCTGTCAACATACCTGCATCGAGCTTCTGTATAGAAAGAGCATC
>DEBW01000192.1:0-2152 GCA_002348905.1 Ruminococcus flavefaciens
GGGATAATTCCCTGGTAATCGAGCCAACCAAATAAACTGCACATAATTAGTCCTCCTCTTTATACGTGAAATCTATCACGGGTTTCTTCTTATCTTCAGTAATCTCCTTGAGCCTGTCGCTTATCATATCAACAAGAACCGTTGTAGCTACAACAGCGGCAACGGCAATAAGCTCACCAACTGAACCGGTAACTATTTTCTTTATGTCGTACTTCATTACATATCCTCCTCAGAGTTGATGTTCTCATTGATATATAGCCTACGTTCCTTGAGATATGTAATAAGCTCCGGTGCTTCTATAGCATCAACGAATTCGCTCCACGACATCTTCTCAATACCTTCATCGGTCAGGTGTATAGCCAGATCGCATATTTCGTTCACTAGCTCAATTGCAGCGATAAGGGTATTGTACTTAAGCGTACCGCGAAACAGACGGAACTCTATCGTTGCCCAGTTCATAAGGTTGACGGCAGCGTATCTACCATTATTCCCTTTCTTAGCCTTGTCCAGTATCTCACGTCCGGACTTCTCATATCCGTAACGAGCTGCCCAGCGGTTCATGCTATACTCTGAACGGCGGCTGAACTTCAGGAGCTCTGCCCAATGAGTCTCGACAAAGAACAGAATACGGCTGATAACGTCTTCCTGTTCATCGTGGGTATCGCCGAGACAGCTTCTGTTGACGTGGATATGGAGACCGCAGGTACTTGTCTGATGCGAGCGATATCCCAGTGATATAGCCTTTTTCATGATTTCCTCCCACTGATAATTTTTGTGGTAGTCAAGACTCATGGGATGAGTTACAAGCTCCATGCCGTCATCGAGAGATCCGTCCCCCTTAATGTACATATGCTCGTTGTCCTTATTGGCGATTGCAAGTATTTCATCAGCGTTATCGCTGTCCTTTCCTGCTCCGTCTATTTCAAGCTCAACGCCGAAATATCTCTTGGAATCACCATACATGATAGGCTCAGGCTTATAGCTGTAGTCGTGGATTGAACGATTTCTGTCAACCTCATCGTGATAGCATTCCGAGCAGTAGTCGTATCCGTCCAGGTGGTAAGCGTCATCCTCGTGAAGCAGAGTATCGCAGCAGCTGCATCTGGTGTAATGGTTCTCATAGCAATGACGGCAGAGTGTAGTATACTCGTCACCGTAACTGTCTTCAGTCCAAATAGTCTCTCCGCACCGATCGCAGGTTGTCGTATTACGTTCATAGCATTCAGTGCAGACTATCTCGCCATTGACCTCTTCGTAGTCTTCATCTTCGCAGATAAGTGCTCCGCAGTGTGAGCAGTATAAAGCGTTCTTGTTGTTATCTTCCATTGTAAAACCTCCATAAATAGCGATAGCCAGCCCCGAAGGGCTGGCCATTTTTTCAATATTCATTTGCAAGTAACATGGTGCTGTGATCACCATCGTCGATTATGTAGACCTTCTCGGCAATGGGATTTTCCATAGGAATAATGTATTCCATGTGATATTCCGGTTCTTCTGAACGGTGCGTTATGGACTGTAGTATCCCCACAGGTTTCAGCTCAAAGACCTGTAGATAGTCTTTCGGAGCAGGCATACGCTCGATGCACTCCCACAGGAACAGCTGTAATTCAAGTGGTATAGTGCTGTCTACGCCGCAGGTCAGATAGCGTTTGTTTGAGGACATCCTTATCTTCTCCTTTCATGAAAATATTGATGATAACAACTTTCATCAATGTAATAATATACATTTGAAGGAGAAGAATTATCGGGATTCGGCTATATACGGACAAAAAATAAAAGCTTTTATTATGATAATAATTATTATCATAATAATTATATATATTTTCAAAATCAAAATTCTCGGAAACCGCCCTGATTTTTTTCGTTATGCGCTTGAATAATACGGATATTTATGATATCATTGCATATAGATGAAAGAAATCTGAATGCTACGGCATTATTTTGCCGCCCATCAAGGGCGGCTTAGCGATATAATAACAAAAAGGCAGCGATACTTGCATACCACAGCCCGAAGAATAAGGAGAATTATGATACTGAACACAGGAATGAGAACAGATATCCCTGCATTTTACTCTGAATGGTTCATGAATAGAATACGTGAGGGCTACGTTCTTGTGCGTAATCCGTATCGTCAGGACTGGATCACACGCTA
>DEBW01000192.1:2213-3092 GCA_002348905.1 Ruminococcus flavefaciens
CTGAAATACATTGACGAACTGAAGCGCTTTCATCAGTACTGGTTCGTTACCATAACTCCCTACGGAAAGGACATTGAACCGAATGTTCCTCCCAAAGAACAGGTTGTGAAGGACTTTATTACGCTGTCGAAAGCTGTAGGAGTCAACTGTATCGGCTGGAGGTATGATCCGATATTCATCGACGGTACATATACTCTGGAACGCCACATATATGACTTCGAGAAGATGTGTAAAACTCTTTCATGTTATACAAGAGTGTGTGTTATCAGCTTTATTGATATCTATGAGAAGGTCACTCGTAACTTCCCGCAGGCAAGAACAGTAACTCCGCAGGAGCGCATCGCTATTGGTAAGGCATTTGCTGATATAGGACAGCGCTACGGTATAACGATAAAAGCCTGTGCTGAGGGAAATGACCTTGCTCCATACGGTGTGGACTGCAATGGCTGCATGACTCAGGAAACATTTGAGGCAGCTATCGGTTGTTCTCTTGATATTCCTAAGAAAAAATCACAGCGTGCGGAATGCAGCTGCGTTCTCGGTACTGATATCGGCGCTTATGATACCTGTGCTCACCTTTGTCGTTATTGTTATGCCAACTCCAACAGAGAAAACGTGAGGCGTAACTGCTGTCTTCACGATCCGAACTCTCCTTTCCTTGTGGGAACTCTGCTCGAAGGTGAAGAAATCCATCAAGCTGAGCAGGTCAGCTGGATTAATAATCAGCTATCCTTTTTCTGAATCAATTTCTACTCCCGATTATTCGGGAGTTTTTTTGTATGACATTTTCAACTATTTTGTAATACAAACAGTCTATACGAAGTATCCTGCGTAATATATTAATTAATATATAATATATAACTCAAACTTCGCAGTTAA
>DEBW01000004.1:0-2089 GCA_002348905.1 Ruminococcus flavefaciens
GCGATTGCAAGTATTTCATCAGCATTATCGCTGTCTTTTCCTGCGCCGTCAATCTCCAGCTCAATTCCGAAATACCTATTGGAATCTCCATAAAAGAGAGGCTCCGGTTTGTAGCCATAATCGTGGATACTACGCGATTTATCAACTTCATCGTGATAGCACTCGGAGCAGTAGTCGTATCCGTCAAGGTGGTATGCATCATCTTCGTGAAGCAATGCATCACAACAGCTGCATCTTGTGTAGTGATTCTCGTAGCAATGACGACAGAGTGTGGTGTATTCATCTCCGTAACTGTCTTCAGTCCAAATAGTCTCTCCGCACCGATCGCAGGTTGTCGTATTACGTTCATAGCATTCAGTGCAGACTATCTCGCCATTGACCTCTTCGTAGTCTTCATCTTCGCAGATAAGTGCTCCGCAGTGTGAGCAGTATAAAGCGTTCTTGTTGTTATCTTCCATTGTAAAACCTCCATAAATAGCGATAGCCAGCCCATTACGGGCTGGCATTTCTTTTAATATTCACTTGATAAGAGCATGGTGCTGTGGTCGCCGTCATCAATGATGTACAGCTTTTCCTTGATTGGAGTATCAAGTGGGAGCAGGTACTCCATGTGATATTCCGGTTCTTCCGAACTGTGCGTTATCAACTGTAAGCTGCCAACAGGCTTCAGTTCAAAGACCTGTAAGTAGTCTTTCGGAGCAGGCATACGCTCCACGCACTCCCACAGAAACAACTGTAATTCAAGTGGGATGGTGCTGTCAACTCCACAGGTCAGATACCGTTTGTTGTCAAACATGACAAGCTTTTCTCCTTTCCTTTAAAATCTTCGATAGTAACATGATCTCAGTTACTTTCATTGAAATAATATATATCTGAAAATCAGGAAAAATAGGAAAAACGTGCTCAATGTAACGTATATGCCTCATTTGCAACATAGAAACGTCGGCTTTTATCATTGACATAGCATTTTGCTGATGATATAATGAAGAAAAAAGCATTATATAGGAGAAAACTATGGAAGTTGTATGGATAGACCTAAACTCTATTAATGAAGTAGACGGCAGATATTGGATATCACAGACCAAAGCCGAGCGTTTTAAGCTTTCGGACGGTATGAATATCAAGATAGTCGACGGTGATGAAGTATGGAATGCGGTAGTTCATAGTACCAATTCAGAGAATTGCAGTGATCTATGGTCAGTAGAACTTATAGGAGAATCTGAGTTGTTAGGTGAAGCAGAATACCGATGGCTGAATATAGGAGTTTCAAACGGTATTTGTACCGGAGAAGACATAGTGATACGTTCAGCTGCACAGCGTATGATCTCACTTGGATATGATATAGATGAAATAGACAGGATACTTATATTGAACGAAGAACAGAAAAGGAGATGCAGAATAATCATGAAACAAATGGATGAATTATCAAAATACCTCTGCCTGCTGCTGCGTCATCAGCCTGAGAAGGCTGAACTTGATATGGACGAGCACGGGTGGGTACAAGTTGATCAACTTATAGACGGCGTTAAACGTCACAGCAGATATGATATTGACCGTACAATGCTTGAGAATATAGTATCAGCTGACAAAAAAGGCAGATATCGCTTTGATGAGGAGCATAATAATATCAAATGCTGTCAGGGACATTCGATATCGTGGGTTGAGCCTGAACTTGAATACTGTGAACCGCCTGAGTACCTGTATCATGGAACAACTACAAAGGCACTTGAAGCTATTGAAGACAGCGGAGCTATAAAGAAGATGAAGCGTCATGCAGTACATATGCAGGCTGATATAAGCAAAGCATGGCAGTCAGCCGAGCGTTGGCATCAGACACCTGTAGTTTTAAAAATAGATGCCCGTAAAATGTTCGATGATGGCTATAAATTCGGAGTTACAGAGAATGAAGTCTGGTGTACTGAGGAAGTTCCGGTAAAGTATTTAATTGACAGGATCTATGATAAATAGCATCAGATATCGCTTAGAAGCAAAAAAGCCGGTTCACAAAGAACTGGCTTTTGTATTGGTAGTCGTTACGGATAAAAATGTAACAACAATTATTATTACATAATAATTATATATATTTACA
>DEBW01000004.1:2151-2568 GCA_002348905.1 Ruminococcus flavefaciens
AATAATTATATATATTTACAAAAATGAAATAATAGGAAATTGCTTCTCTTACATAATGCTAGAACCGCTCCCGAAGGAGCGGCTCAGCTATATATGTTAAGTGCCTGTATCATCGTTGGTACAGGCACACTTTTTATGCGGTAATCCTCTGCGAATAGTATTATCATACTCTCGAGATAATTGGATCAGGGTTAAAAATAGGTTGACAATTGTATGCGTATACGCAAAAAACTATCAATTATTTTCAGAATTGCAGGCAGTTGCAAAAATGACTTTTCATATTTTTTCATTTTTTCGGAAAAATGAATATTATTTCTATATCGTTTTCCTTGCTGCCTGCATTTTGAAAATTTTTAGATGGATTTTATAAAGAACGGTGCTTTTATCTCCCTGCTCCGACATATACGCTGAGGATAT
>DEBW01000057.1:0-166 GCA_002348905.1 Ruminococcus flavefaciens
AGAGACTTCCGAAGAAGTCTCTTTAGTATGTCGATAAACCTAGGTTGCTTGCAAATTACTTGAAGTAAGCAACGCCGCTCTCGAAGATACGCTGATCCTTTTCGCCGTCAACGTTCTTGCAGATAAAGCTTCCCTTACGTTCAGAGTGTCCCATTTTACCGAATAC
>DEBW01000057.1:204-590 GCA_002348905.1 Ruminococcus flavefaciens
CCGTCAGGTGAAGTGATACCTTCGATAGCCTCAACGGAAGTATTAGGATTATAGCGGATATCCATTGTAGGATCGCCTGCAAGGTCAACGTACTGGGTAGCAATCTGACCATTTTCAGCCATTTTCTGGATAAGGCTTGCAGGAGCAGTAAAGCGTCCTTCGCCATGTGAGATCGGTACTGTGTGAATATCGCCTACCTCTGTACCGTAGAGCCATGGGCTCTTGTTAGAAGCAATACGTGTATTTACCATCATGGACTGGTGACGGTTGATCGTATTGAATGTAAGTGTAGGTGAATCGTCCTTCATATCAACTATTTCACCGAATGGCACAAGACCAAGCTTTACAAGTGCCTGGAAGCCATTACAGATACCGAGCATAAGACC
>DEBW01000057.1:679-891 GCA_002348905.1 Ruminococcus flavefaciens
GTGATGAACTTACCGCTTCCTTCTGGCTCGTCACCACCAGAGAATCCGCCTGGTATCATTATCATCTGTGATTCCTTGATAGCCTTCTCGAACTGGTCAACAGAAGCTTCAATATCTCCTGCTGCAAGGTTGCGGATAACGATTATCTCAGCAGCAGCGCCTGCCTTTTCAAAAGCTCTTGCTGTATCATACTCGCAGTTTGTACCTGGGAA
>DEBW01000057.1:937-1299 GCA_002348905.1 Ruminococcus flavefaciens
TTTGTACCTGGGAATACAGGAATTACTACTCTTGGCTTAGCAAACTTTTCAGGAGAGCTTATCTTAGCCTCATTCTTGTAGGTGTATATAGCCGGAGTTGCATCTGTAGTCTTTATACGGCATGGGAATACAGGTTCAAGCTTGCCTTCCCATACACGCTGGAGATTGTCAAGATTGATAGAATAATCAAGAGCATCAATACGGTAAGTTGAAGTTGTCTTACCAATAACGTTTTCATCATCAGAAGCTTCGCCTGTAAGCTCAATAATGAATGCACCGTAGCACGGGCTGTAAAGCTGTTCAGAAGTAAGCTTTGATGTAAACTCGAAACCAAGCTTGTTACCAAAGCACATCTTTGCAAT
>DEBW01000057.1:1405-1619 GCA_002348905.1 Ruminococcus flavefaciens
CCCTCAGCAACGCCGCCGTAACCGATAGTCCAAATAGCGTTTGCTCTGCCTGCTGAAATAATATCCTCGACCTTGTCAAATACAGCCTTGATGCTGTCAAATACAGGGAGTCCGTTCTCATCGTATTCAGGAGCAATGTATATTACCTTGTCTCCTGCCTTCTTAAATTCTGTAGATACGACCTTGTCAGCCTTTGCAGTTGATACAGCGAATT
>DEBW01000057.1:1648-1818 GCA_002348905.1 Ruminococcus flavefaciens
TTGCCCCAGCGCTTAGGATCATTCTTTGTACGCTCAAAGTATTCCTGGAATGTGAGCCAGCACTTTTTATATGTGCCGCCGGCAGCTACTACCTTAGCTATAGATTCAACTACAGCAAGCATAGCGCCGTGATATGGGCTTCTTGATGATATATCAGGATTATAGCCCCA
>DEBW01000057.1:1869-6332 GCA_002348905.1 Ruminococcus flavefaciens
GCAGCCATAGCCTGTGAAGGTGTCATCTGGTATACACCGCCGAAAGGCATGAGAACTGTACCAGCACCGATAGTTGAGTCAAACTTCTCGATAAGTCCCTTCTGTGAGCATACGTTAAGACTACCCATGAGCTTTGTCCATGCATCAGCATTATCAGTAACTGTCTCAGGAGCCGTGCTCTCAGGAAGCTCAACAGTGATATCTGTAAACTTAGGAGCACCGTTTGAGTTGAGGAATTCTCTTGAAAGGTCAACGATAGTCTTACCGTTCCAGTTCATTTTAAGTCTTGGCTCAGCAACTACGTCAGCAACGAGAGTTGCTTCGAGGTTTTCCTTCTTAGCTTCAGCCATGAACTTATCAACATCCTCAGGAGCAACAACTACAGCCATACGCTCCTGTGACTCGGAAATAGCTATTTCAGTACCGTCAAGACCGTCGTACTTCTTAGGAACAGCGTTGAGGTCGATAACAAGACCGTCAGTAAGTTCGCCGATAGCAACAGAAACACCGCCTGCACCGAAGTCGTTGCAGCGCTTGATAAGTTTTGTAACTTCAGGATTCCTGAAAAGTCTCTGAAGCTTTCTTTCCTCAGGTGGATTACCCTTCTGTACCTCTGCTCCGCATGATTCAAGTGATTCAAGAGTATGTGACTTTGATGAACCTGTAGCACCGCCGCAGCCATCACGACCAGTCTTACCGCCGAGGAGAATAACTACATCTCCAGGAACAGGAGCTTCACGGCGGATATTCTCAGCAGGAGCAGCACCGAGAACAGCACCTATCTCCATACGTTTTGCAACATAGCCTGGATGATATACTTCTGCAACGTGACCTGTAGCAAGTCCTATCTGGTTACCGTATGAGCTGTAACCGTTTGCGGCACCTACAACTATCTTACGCTGTGGAAGTTTGCCCTGTATAGTATCAGCGACTGGTACAAGCGGATTTGCTGCGCCTGTTACACGCATAGCCTGATATACATATGAACGTCCTGAAAGCGGATCACGGATAGCACCGCCGAGACAAGTAGCAGCACCACCGAAAGGCTCTATTTCAGTCGGGTGGTTGTGAGTTTCATTCTTGAACATGAGAATCCAGTCTTCAAGCTGTCCGTCGATATCTACCTTTATCTTTACAGAGCAGGCATTTATCTCTTCGCTTTCATCAAGGTCAGGAAGAAGTCCGTCAGCCTTGAGCTTCTTGGCAGCAAGAGTACCGATATCCATGAGTGTGATCGGTCTGTCGCTTCTGCCGAGTTCCTTGCGGACATTGAGGTACATATCATATGTATCCTTGATGTAAGGAGTTACGATGCTTACATTCTCAACATTTGTAAGGAATGTAGTATGACGGCAGTGGTCAGACCAGTAAGTATCTATCATGCGTATTTCAGTGATAGTAGGATCACGATGTTCCTTGTTTCGGAAATAATCCTGACAGAACTTGATATCGTCATAGTCCATAGCAAGTCCGAACTGGTCAACGAATGCATGAAGTCCCTTTTCGTTGAGGGAAGTAAAGCCTTCGAGAGTCTCTACTGTCTCAGGTATCTCGTAGTTAGTGTCGAGAGAGTCAACTTCGTCAAGTGAAGCTTCACGGCACTCTACAGGGTTTATCATGTAGGCTTTAAGACGGTCAAAATCTGCATCTGTGAGTTCACCTGAAACAATGTATACTCGTGCATTTCTTACACGGCAGCGCTCGCCCTGACGAAGTATCTGGATACACTGCTCACAGCTGTCAGCTCTCTGATCGAACTGACCTGGAAGGAACTCGACAGCGAATACTCTTTCGCCGTTTTCGAGTTTCGGGAGCTTGTCGTATACAACGTCAACGGCAGGTTCGGAGAAAACTGCTGGTATAGCAGCTTTGAAATCTTCCTCGCTGAGCTTGTCGGCATCGTATCTGTTAAGGATCCTGATACCTGATACATTGAGTCTCAAAGAAGTCTTGATGTCACTGAGAACGGACTGAGCTTCTACTGCGAACTCAGGCTTTTTTTCTGCATAGATTCTGAATACAGCCATATTATCTCTCCTTGTTGATAACGCTGTCAGCCAGAGCTGGGAACACTGGTTGAGAGCTAAATAATTTTACCAAAGCAGCAGTCATCAGCTGCTCTTTCTATTGTAACATAAAAAATGCAATTACGCAAACTTTTTTTTTGATTTTTTCGAGAAATTTTTATTAATGTATGGTCAGGAGCATGACCTTGATGAAAATCTGCCGATTTTTCGAGCTCAAACAGTACAGGCACAGTTTTGCCTATTAGTTTTTTCATATACCTCATTGAAAGTTTATCTCCCAACGCCTTCATTTTGTCAGCACGTTCATGCTTTATGTTCTCAGGTATTTGTTTCATTTTAGCTGCCGGAGTACCTTTTCGAGGTGAGTACTGAAAAACGTGTATTTTTGAAAATCCGATTTTTTCAGCAAAAGCCATTGACTCAGAAAATTCTTCATCTGTCTCCTCCGGGAATCCTACCATTATATCAGTCGTAAACGCTGCATCAGGAAAGTATTCACGTATTTTTCCGGCAATCGCAGCATATTCGTCAGGAGTGTAACGGCGGTTCATACGCTTTAATGTTGCAGCACTGCCGCTTTGTAATGACAGGTGAAACTGCGGACAAAACTGCGGAAGTACTGAAAGTCGCTGCAAATCATCATCCGACAGCATTTCCGGCTCGATAGAACCAAGTCTTACCCTTTCTATACCGTCAGTTTTGCAGCAAAGCTCTACGGCATCAACAAGGCGCAATCCGTACTCAGCGCCATAAAAAGCAATATTTATACCGGTCAGTACAATTTCCTTGCGTCCGGCTTCTGCAAGCATTTTCACTTCGCTTTCAAGAACATCCAAAGGCTTACTTCGGCATCTGCCTCTTGCGTAAGGTATCATGCAGTATGAGCAAAAGCAGTTGCATCCGTCCTGTATTTTCACAAATCCTCTTGTGCGGTCGTCTGTAGGGGTATAGCTGATACATTCAAATGCATCCCCTGCCCTGTACTCAGGTATCTCAACAATGCGGCTGCGTTTAGTCAAAGCTTCAAATACCAGTGCAGGAAGCTTGGCTCTCTCCTTTGTTCCGGTCACTATATCGGCTTCTGGTACTTTATCAGCGATTTCCGGCGAAGCCTGTGGGACACATCCTGTAAGAACTATAACAGCATCAGGCAAGTCTTTACGCAGCTTTCTGACTGAATAAAGCGACTTACTGTCTCCGCTGCCGGTAACTGTACATGAATTTACAACTATAACATCTGCATCGTCAGATTTATCAGAAACACTAAATCCTGCATCGCCGAAACAGCTCTTTAAAAGCTCTGTTTCATAGTGGCTGACCTTGCAGCCATACGTTATAAAATATACTTTATACATATTTCACCCAATTTTAAAGATTATTTACCAAAAATATCATGTAGATACTATACAAAAAACATATCTCGATTTTGTACATAATAAATAATTATTCTTTGTACCTAAAAAGTCAAATGGATTTCTTATCTGTTTATGCCAAAATGCTGAATTTTAGAAAAATGCCTTGACATAGCCTTGTATACGTGGTAATATATAGTTGCGGACAGGAAAGAGTCCGTTAAGGAAGAAGAAGATATATAAACCCACACACGAAAAAGAAAACAGGAGGTAATGACAAATGACAAAAGCTACAGTTTCACTTCAGCAGATCAATGATGTAAAGGATTTCGTTAATATCGTTATGAAGTACGACTTCGATATTGACCTTGTATCCGGAAGATATGCCGTAGACGCTAAGTCTATCATGGGCATTTTCAGCCTTGACCTCTCAAAGCCGATCGAGCTCAATGCACACACTGATGACGCTGATAAGTTCATAAGCGACATCGCTAAGTACATCGTAAAGTAATAGAAACAAATAGACATCAGAAACGATACACACACAATCTGGGCACTCCTTGACAGGAGTGCATTTTTTTACGCTTTTTATGAATAAAAAGCAATTACTATGATATAATACTCTCAGACGCTTATCAACGTTTTGCAATGGATAAACGTCACGAAAAGAGGTGTTAGATCTATGTGGGACAAACTTGCCCTTATTCTTCTGATAGTCGGAGGAATAAACTGGGGCCTTGTAGGTATATTCGATCTCGACCTTGTGGCATTCACTTTCGGCGGTGCAGGAAGCCTTATAGCAAGAGCTGTATATATCCTTGTGGCTATATCAGCTGTATGGTGCATATCTTTTCTCTTCCGCCGGAATGAAGAGTTTGCAGTCAGCACTGTCGACCGGTAAGTAAATACGTTTGCCGATAACGATGCCGGTCGGCAAACGTATACATAAAACAAGGGAGACATAAAGTCTCCCTTTATTTTTATATTAGTCGCTAACGTAAGGCAGAAGAGCGATCTGTCTTGCCTTCTTTATAGCAGATGTAAGCTCACGCTGATGGAATGCGCAAGTACCTGTTACACGTCT
>DEBW01000057.1:6409-6674 GCA_002348905.1 Ruminococcus flavefaciens
AGAACATACAAACCTTCTTGCGAGGCTTCTTTGCCGGACGAGGAGTTCTTTCCTTTTCCATGACAATTTCTCCTTTCGTAATATTGATTCAGCTTTTCTTAGAACGGAAGATCACCGTCGTCATCGCTGAGGATCTCTTCGTATTCCTCAATGTTTCCATTGCCGTAAACTGCGCCGCCGTTAGCAGGAGCCTGCTGAACAGGTGCAGTCTGTCTGGGAGCCTGATAAGTGTTATTCTGAGGAGCACCAGCGTTTCCGCCGCTCT
>DEBW01000016.1:0-1181 GCA_002348905.1 Ruminococcus flavefaciens
AGCATCGGCAAGACCTACAAGGAAGCTTTCCAGAAGGCTATCCGTTCCCTCGAAAAGGACAGATACGGTCTTGGATTTGCTAAGAACTTCAACAGCATGACAAAGGAACAGCTCCTCAATGAGCTTAAATATCCTACAAGCGAGAGACAGTTCGTTATGTATGAGGCTCTCCGCAAGGGTGCTACAGTTGACGAGCTTCACGACCTCACAAAGATAAAGAAGTACTTCATCGAGCAGATGAAGGAGCTTGTTGACGAGGAAGAACAGCTCCTCGCAAACAAGGGTGCTGTACCGGCTGAGAATGTCCTCAAACAGGCTAAGCTTGACGGTTTCAGCGACCGTTACCTCAGCTCTCTCCTCGAAGTTACTGAGGAGGAGATACGCAATGCACGTATCGGCTTCGGCATCAAGGAGGCATGGGAAGGCGTTCACGTAAGCGGTACTGAGAATGCAGCTTACTACTACTCGACATACCACCTCGACGAGGACAACAGCCCTGTAAATACTGACAAGCCTAAGATAATGATCCTCGGCGGAGGTCCTAACAGAATCGGTCAGGGTATCGAGTTCGACTACTGCTGCGTTCACGCTGCACTCGCACTTAAAAAGCTCGGTTTCGAGTCTATCATCGTTAACTGCAACCCTGAGACTGTTTCTACAGACTATGATACATCCGACAAGCTCTATTTTGAGCCTCTTACACTTGAAGATGTACTCTCTATCCATGAGAAGGAAAAGCCAGTAGGCGTTATTGCACAGTTCGGCGGACAGACTCCGCTCAACCTCGCAAGCGACCTTAAAAAGTACGGCGTAAATATCCTCGGTACAACTCCCGAGACTATCGACCTTGCTGAGGACAGAGACCACTTCCGCGCTATGATGGACAAGCTCGGTATCCCAATGCCTGAGGCTGGTATGGCTGTAAACGCTGACGAGGCTATCGCTATTGCAAACAAGATAGGCTATCCTGTAATGGTTCGTCCTTCCTACGTTCTCGGCGGACGTGGCATGGAGATAGTTCACGATGACGAGATGATGAAGGTATATATGGATGCTGCTGTCGGTGTAACTCCTGACAGACCTATCCTCATTGACCGCTTCCTCAACCACGCTACTGAGTGCGAGGCTGACGCTATATCTGACGGTACACACTGCTTTGTTCCTGCTGTTATGGAGCATAT
>DEBW01000016.1:1459-16942 GCA_002348905.1 Ruminococcus flavefaciens
GTATCAAAGGTATGCGACATCAACATGGTCAAGATAGCTACAGATATCATCACATCTTCTCTCACAGGCAGACCTTCTCCTGTACCTGAGCTTAAAGACCGCAAGATAAACCACTACGGCGTTAAGGAAGCTGTATTCCCGTTCAATATGTTCCAGGAGGTTGATCCTGTTCTCGGACCTGAGATGCGTTCAACAGGTGAAGTTCTCGGTATTGCCAAGTCATTTGGCGAGGCTTACTACAAGGCTCAGGAAGCTACAAAGAATCCTCTCCCTGAGGAGGGAACAGTTCTCCTCTCAGTATGCGACAGAGATAAGGGCGAGCTTCTCGAAATCGCACAGGGCTTCCACGAGTTAGGCTTCAATATCCTCGCAACAGGCAAGAGCTTCGAGATGATAAAGGAAGCAGGCATCCCATGCAAGCGCATATTCAAGATATACGAGGGCAGACCGAATATCGCTGACGAGATAGCTAACGGCGAGATACAGCTCATTATAAATACTCCTGCCGGCAAGACAAGCATCTATGACGACAGCTATATCCGTAAGGCTGCTATCAAGCACCGTGTAACATACATCACTACAATGGCTGCTGCAAAGGCAAGCGTAGAGGGTATCAAGGCTAAGAAGCACAACGAGTGCCTCGAAGTCAAGTCTCTCCAGGCTCACCACGGCGATATTGAATGAGTTGTCAGAACTCAGAACTGAGAACTCAGTTCTCAGAATTCAGAGCTTAGAAATAAGAAAGGGCGGAATTTTTCCGCCCTTTTTGCACATGATCTAACGTTACTCAATTGTAGGGAACGCCGTTTCGGCGTTCCGCAAGCACCCACACGGCATTAGTAAACCATATTATATGTGTATTGTTGCATTGACACACGGACGGCGAAACGCCGTCCCTACAAAACGTTAAGGCAAATAACAGTAGAAAATAAAAGGGCGGAAATTCCGCCCTTTCTGATTTCTGAGATCTTATTTCTAAGTTCTAAGTTCTGAGTTCTGAGCAATCAAAGCTTTGTGAAGAATCTCTGGTGAGAGGTGAAAGTCTCGCCCGGTTTTACCTCGGTATAGCCTGTAACGTCTGCCGGCAGGCTGAGGTTCGGAGCGTCTATCATAGCAGTCATCGGCTCAGGACAGAAGTAGTGGTTGAATCCTCTGTCGTTCCAGATTATCCAGAACTTGTACTCGTCTGATACTTCGTAGCAGAGCTTCTTTCCACTTGCGATATCTTCAGCGATAACGCCGTGGAACTGTTCGTGGTCAAGCTCAGTAGTCTCGCCGAAGTACATATCATTGTCAACTACCTGTAATACAGGGCACTTGTTACCGCTCTTGTACTCCAAGTCCCACATAGTAAGGGATTTGAGGTTCTCAGTAGGGAGACAGCGCTCGTTAAGCTCGCACTTCTTTCCTACAGGTACAGTGAGGCGGATGTCAGTTTCCTTAGCTCCGTCAACGAAAGGAGCATTGATAGTTGTATGAGAAGCGAGTGACATCGGGAGCATAACGTTTGAAGTATTAGTGAACTTTATGTCCTGTTCAAGTCCGTTCTCAGAGAGTGTGAAAGTATACTCAGCAACGAATTTTACAGGGAGATACTGGAAGAACTCGTCTCTTTCGTCATAGACATAGCGTGTCTTTACCCATGCACAGTTGTTGTCAGCATTGTGCTCTACAACTTCGTGTACTCTCTTATGGATGAAGCCGTGGATGTGGTTGTTGTAAGGAGCTTTCTCGTTTACAGGGAGATGATAAACAGCGTCTGAAGCTTTGAGAACGCCGTCAGCGAAGCGGTTAGGGAGATAGAGGGTAGGAAGTCCCCATACCTCAGCGGACTGTCTGATAACATCAGCAGTATTGTCCGGATTGAAGCGGAAGAATTCAAGACCGTTCTTGTTATCACGGAGACGGATAACGTTTGAGCCTATCTCATAAGCGATAAGAGCTTCATAACCTCCGGCTGAAAGCTTTACGCAGGGCATTCCGCCCCAGTTGATGATCTGTGTTGAATTTGACATTATGTATCATTCCTTTCGGATATTATATTTTATTTAAAAAGGCGCTCTGCCATACTTGTTCTCATACGACACACTCGGCGTACAGCATACGACTATCTGATATACATTCATGCCAAACGGTATAAGACCGAAAAGTCCGATAAGACCGAACATCTCAAAGAAATTGGCAGGTGAAACGTCGATGCTTTTGGGAGATAAGTCTGCGCCGAAAGCTGCGAACAGAGCAAGTATTCCGAATACAACCAACAATACTCCCCATACCAAGCCGACAATGTAATTGATTATCACAAATGTGCCAGTTCTTCCGGTATCGTGAAAGCGCCGGAACAGAATTGACAGGGTAGGGACTAAAAATGTCATTTGTGCTATCGTGGTACATACCTTTACCGGCAGTACAAAGTCAATGAGCCAGCAGCATATGTATACTATCATAGTGAAAAGGAATGCAAACCAGTATTCGCTTCGGGTAGAGCGTCCCTTGAAGTTTACATAATTTATGAAAAAAAGCTTTATTGCATCGCCGAAATCAACGTATTTCGGTGAAGATATCTCTCCGGTGCAAGCCTGTGCATTATTGCCGTTATAGCCGTTATACTGCGGCTGAGGAGGCATATTCCGAGGCGGTACAGGTGCAGGCTGAGGCTGTCTTGCACCGCATACAGGGCAGAATTTCACGCCGTTAGGTATATCGTTGTCACAGCCAATACATTTCATGTTCTCACCTCCAAAATCAGTTATCAGATATCAGAACTCAGTTGTCAGAATTGTGCGATCTGAGTTCTGAGTTCTTAGCTCTGACAGCTAAATATCAGTCTGTACGGTCTTCGATGTCCACGTAATCTATCATAGGAGAAACAGCCTTGTAAGCCGGACGTATTATCTTATTTGAGTTGATTATCTCCTCGATACGGTGAGCAGACCAGCCTGCGATACGTGATACAGCAAATATCGGAGTGAAAAGCTCATCCGGTATGCCGAGCATACGGTAAACGAAACCGCTGTAGAAGTCAACGTTTGCACATACTCCCTTGTAAATGCGTCTTTCCTCGGCGATAACTTCGGGAGCAAGGCGCTCAACGAGTGAATAGAGGGCAAATTCGTCGTGTCTGCCCTTTTCTGAGCTGAGCTTCTCTACAAAACCCTTGAATACCTTTGCACGTGGATCGGACTGGGAGTATATAGCGTGTCCCATACCATATATAAGACCTGCACGGTCGAAAGCTTCCTTATGGAGCAGTTTTTTCAGGTAATTGCGTACTTCGTCCTCGTCAGTCCAGTCCTTGACGTTCTTCTTCATATCGTCGAACATCATGACGACCTTTATATTAGCACCGCCGTGCTTAGGACCTTTGAGTGAGCCTAATGCGGCAGCTATAGCTGAATATGTATCGGTGCCGGAGGAAGATACAACGTGTACCGTGAAAGTGGAGTTGTTTCCTCCGCCGTGTTCAGCGTGAAGAACGAGAGCAAGGTCGAGGATATGAGCTTCAAGCTCGGTATAGCTCTGGTCAGGTCTGAGCATATACAGCAGATTCTCAGCGATAGAGAGGTCAGGACGAGGATCATGTATAAAGAGACTTCCGCCCTCACTGCTGTACTTGTATGCGTTGTAGCCATATACTGCGAGCACAGGGAAAAGAGTTATAAGCTCGATGCTCTGACGGAGAACGTTTGGTATAGAGATATCGTTTGCGTTGTCATCGTAGGAGTACAGCGCAAGAACGCTCTTTGCGAGGGTATTCATCATATTGTCGCTCGGAGCTTTCATGATGACATCTCTTGTGAAAGTTGAAGGCAGTGAGCGGTAATCAGCAAGAAGCTTGCGGAAATTGATAAGCTCCTGCTCAGTAGGCATAGAGCCGAAAAGGAGCAGATAAACAGTTTCTTCGTAGCCGAAGCGTTTGTTCTTGATAAAGCCGTTGACTATATCCTCAACGTCGATGCCACGGTAATAGAGTTTTCCGTCGCCGTGATTGGGCATACCGTCGCCCATATCGAGTACTTTTATGGTGCTTATGTTTGTAAGACCGGCAACAACGCCGTTGCCATTGATGTCACGAAGACCTCTTTTTACGTCATATTTGGTATAAAGTTCAGGAGCTATCCTGTACCCTGCTAATGATTTTTCTGCGAGTTCTGCAATTTCTGGTGTGACAACGGAAAATCCGTAATTCATGTTTATCGCCGTCCCTTCTAAAATATATAATAATAATTATTATAATATAATTTCACAAAAATGTCAAGTTCATGTCAGGCGGAAACTACGAATCACATAAAGCACAATTGAGCTGTCAGAACTCAGATATTAGAACTCAGTAGGGCGCATTCCGTGCGCCCGTTCTGTAAATTGTAATTATATTTGGGAGGTGAAACGCCGCATATACTAAATTCTGAGTTCTGAGCTCTGAGTTCTTAGTTCTAACAGAATGTACTTGACATTGGGGCGGTGATGTGCTATAATGCATTAAACGGCTAACTATTAAACGTTTAATTGTTAAATTTTTCGGGAGGTGACAATGTGACGGAAAACAGGAATATCGTTGCGATGCTGGAAAATCTTTACCTTCTGCGTAAGCTTTTTTGCAGACGGGTGAGCGAGAGATCACCTCTGCATTTTGCACAGATATCTATTATGAAAACTATTGAAGATAACGAGAACTGCACTCAGGCGACTATAGCCGAACAGCTCGGCGTTACTCCGGCATCTGTGGCGGTATCTACAAAGCGCCTGCAAAAAGCCGGTCTTATAACCAAGACTGTAGACAAGGATGATATCAGGTGCAAGAGACTCTCTCTTACCGATAAGGGCAGGGCGGCTATCGACTATCATATAAGCCTTTACAGAGACTATGATGACATGATATGCAACAGCTTTACAGAAGAAGAAAAAGACCAGTTTTTCGGATATCTCAGCCGTATAGTCGCAAAAATGCGTGAGCTTGAAGGCGTTGACGGCGACTATAAGGACGTTGTTGAACTTTCAGTTGCTCTGCACAGAAAAGTCAATGACATGGAAAAAGATAAAAATAATAAACAAGAACAAATTTAAAAAAGGAGAATGCTATGTATAAAACAGTTTTTTCATACGTCGGCAAATACAAAAAGCAAGCCATACTCACGCCGATAACTATTATGGGCGAAGTTGCTATGGAAGTGCTCATACCTTACGTTATGGCGAATATCATCGACAAAGGCGTAAATAAAGGCGACGTAGGCTACGTTGCAAAAATGGGCGGAGTTATGGTCTGTATGGCGATAGTATCGCTGTTTTTCGGAGCTATTGCCGGAAGATTCAGCGCAGTTGCCGCAGTCGGATTCGCCAAAAACCTCAGAGGAGCTATGTTCCGCAAGGTGCAGGAGTTCTCATTCTCAAACGTTGATAAATTCTCAACGGCTTCACTCACTACCCGTCTTACAACGGACGTAACGAACCTGCAAAATGCGTTCATGATGTTCATACGTATGGCTTTCAGAGCGCCTATAATGCTTATATTTGCCCTTATAATGGCTATCAGGATGAACGGAAAGCTCTCCATAGTATTCCTTTGCGTCATACCTCTTATCATAATAGGCGCAGCGCTGATACTCAGCAATGCTCACCCACGCTTCAAGGCAATGCTTGCAAAGTATGACGATATGAATGCAAAGGTGCAGGAGAACCTCATAGGCATAAGAACTGTCAAGGCATTTGTACGTGAGGACTACGAGAAGAAAAAGTTCAACGATAATACCGAAGCTGTAAGAAAAGCTCAGGTACACGCTGAAAAGCTGGTAATACTCTCAATGCCTCTTATGCAGATGTTCATGTACATCACTATCATAAGCATAGTATGGTTCGGAAGCCATATGATAGTCGGCGGAACTATGGAACTTGGCGACCTTACAAGCTTTATCACATATGTCGGACAGATACTCATGTCACTCATGATGCTCTCATTCCTGTTCATGATGTTCATTATATCAAGAGCATCATTACAGCGTATATACGAAGTCCTCATAGAAAAGCCGGAGATAGTGTCTCCTGCAAGCTCTGAAAAGGAAGTTGCAGACGGTTCAGTAAGCTTCAGAAACGTATCTTTCAGCTACTTCAAGGATATGAGCAATCTTGCCCTTGAAAAGATAAACGTTGACATAAAGTCCGGCGAAACTATCGGTATCATCGGCGGTACAGGCTCTTCAAAGACCTCTCTTGTACAGCTCATCCCACGTCTTTACGATGCTACAGACGGAGAAGTTCTTGTCGGAGGCAGGAACGTAAAGGAATATGACCTTGATGCTCTCAGAAACAACGTTGCTATGGTATTGCAGAAAAATGTCCTTTTTTCCGGTACTATAAAAGAAAACCTGAAATGGGGCAATCCTGACGCTACAGACGATGAGATAATATCTGCCTGCAAATCAGCCTGCGCCCACGACTTTATCATGAACTTTCCTGACGGCTACGAAACTGACCTCGGACAGGGCGGTGTAAACGTTTCCGGCGGACAGAAACAGCGTATCTGTATCGCAAGAGCACTTCTGAAAAAGCCTAAGATAATCATTCTCGATGACTCGACAAGTGCTGTTGATACCGCTACTGACAGCAGCATCAGAACTGCTTTCCGTGAAAACCTCGCTGATACCACAACATTCATAATCGCTCAGAGAATATCCTCAGTTCAGGATGCTGACCGCATAATCGTTATGGATGACGGCAAGATAACAGATATAGGCACTCATGAGGAACTTCTCATTACAAGTGCTATCTATCGTGAAGTATATGAATCCCAGCAGAAAGGAGCTGATGAATAATGCCTCCGAGAAAGAACGGTACTGCGCCAATGCAGAAACCAACTGACGTAAAAGTTACTATAAAGCGTATTTTCAGCTATATGTACGGCTTCAAGATACATTTCATGCTCGTTGTGCTTGGAGTTATACTCAGCTCAATGTCCACCATTGCCGGAAATGCGCTGTTAAGCCCTATTTTCGACAACCTGAAAGAGGCTCTTACAGGCGGCAAATGGGACAAAAAGGAATTTATCGCCACTATCGGCGTAATGGCAGGCATCTATGCTGTCGGAGCGCTGTCCTCGTTTATGTATCAGCGTATAATGCTGAAAGTCTCAACAACCACCCTTATGCGTATAAGAAACGACCTCTTCAATAAAATGGAGACTCTGCCTATACGCTTCTTTGACAAGCACACTCACGGAGAACTTATGTCGCTCTACACAAATGATACCGATACTCTCAGAGAAATGCTCAGCAACAGTATCGCTCAGTTCATCAGCGCAGCGATAACTATTGTCGGAGTATTCGCAATGATGCTCTACTACAGCTGGGTGCTCACTATCATAGTAGTAGTCATGTTCGTGCTCATAATAATGGTCATCGGCATTGTCGGAAAGCACAGCAGCAAGGGATTTATCGCTCAGCAGACTGCTCTCGGCAAGACCAACGGCTACATCGAGGAGCTTATCGACGGTCAGAAGGTAGTAAAGGTATTCTGCCACGAGGACGCTGCAAATGCTGAATTTGACAAGCTCAACGAGGAACTTTGCGAGGCTGCTACAAAGGCTAACACATTTGCCAATATCCTCATGCCTATTATGAACAACCTTTCATACGTACACTACGCTGCAACTGCTATAGTCGGCGGTATCATGACAGTTAACGGCTTTGGCGGAATGACCATAGGCAAGCTTGTATCCTATCTCCAGTTCACAAGACAGTTCGCTCAGCCTATAACACAGGTATCACAGCATCTCAACGCTGTACTTACAGCTCTTGCAGGTGCAGAGAGAATATTCAAAGTTATAGACGAAGAACCGGAGGAGGATAACGGCTATGTTACACTTGTAAGCGCTGATATCGACGAAAACGGCAATATCACAGAAGCTTCCGAGCGTACAGGCAAGTGGGCATGGAGACATCCTCACAAGGCTGACGGCACTGTTACTTATACAGAGGTTCGTGGAAATGTCGAGCTTGATGACGTTTACTTTGGATATGAGCCGGAAAAGACCGTTCTCAACGGCATAAGCCTCTACGCAAAGGCAGGTCAGAAGATAGCATTCGTAGGCTCTACCGGAGCAGGCAAGACCACTATCACAAACCTTATCAACCGATTCTACGATGTTCCTGACGGAAAGATACGCTATGACGGCATAAACATCAATAAAATAAAGAAGAGCGACCTCCGCCGCTCACAGTCGATAGTATTGCAGGATACACATCTTTTCACTGGTACTGTCATGGACAATATCCGCTACGGAAAGCTTGATGCTACAGATGAAGAAGTATACGCAGCAGCAAAGCTCGCAAATGCCGATTACTTCATAACTCACCTTGAAAATGGCTATGACACAATGCTTACGGCTGACGGAGCCAACCTCTCACAGGGACAGAGACAGCTCCTTGCAATAGCAAGAGCCGCTATCGCAGATCCGCCTGTGCTCATCCTCGATGAAGCTACAAGCTCCATTGATACCCGTACAGAAGCACACATCGAAAAGGGTATGGATCAGCTCATGGAGGGAAGAACGGTATTCGTTATTGCTCACCGTCTTTCTACTGTACGCAACGCAAAGGCTATCATGGTACTCGAAAACGGCAAGATAATCGAGCGTGGCGACCACAATGCACTTATAGCTCAGCAGGGCAAATACTATCAGCTTTATACAGGTATGTTTGAACTTGGCTGATAACGTGAAATAAATATTCAAAGGGACGGTGTTTTTGGGGGAAACATCGTCCTGTATCATGAAGGGGAAAATATATGCTTGACAAATATCTCAATAAGCTTGAACGAAAGTTCGGCAAATATGCAATACCACAATTAATGCTTTTTATAATCATCGGAATGGGAATAGTCTATGCTTTTGACTATATCACCGCCATGAACCCGGATAATACTGTATCTATCCAGTCACTCCTGACATTCGACCTTGAAGAAATAAAACACGGACAGGTATGGAGAGTGATATCATTCCTGCTCCTGCCGCCGATAGGAACAGGAAATATAATATTTCTTGCATTTGAACTTTATTTTCTCTGGGTATACGGAGAAGGGCTTGAAAGTCAATGGGGAAGCTTCAAATTCAATGTTTTCTACCTTATCGGCACTGTCGCAACTATAATAACAGGCTTAATAACCGGCTATGCTGAGAATACTTACCTTAATCTCAGCCTTTTCCTTGCATTTGCGATAGTTTTTCCGAATTATGAGATAATGCTTTTCTTCATTATACCTTTAAAAATAAAGTGGATAGGTCTGCTCAGCGGAATCGGCATCGTATATTTATTCATCATAGGTTCATTGCCGATAAAGCTTCTGATACTTATAGCCTTTGCAAATATAATTCTTTTCTTCGGAAAGGACTTTTTCAGCCGTATATACTATTTCTTCCGCCGTTATTATTACAAATGGTTCAAGAAATTATGATATTATAAAAATTCAGCGTATTTAAAACATTGTTAGGTAAAAACAGTATGGAAAATGATCTCAAAAAAAGAATTGTAAAGCATAAAATTAAGTTTTGGATAATATTATCCGTTATTCTGGTAATAATTTCCCTGTTAGTATATCCTCTTCTGATCAGTGATAAGATTCACTGTGAGGTTCAGCTTGTTGTTGACGGAAAGGTATGCGAACTTGATGAAAGCAATTTCACTCTTGAACGTACACCCCCTAATGAACCAGAAGGAAAAATCCGCATGATAGATGCTAATACCGCTAAAATATCATTTCATGCACATGAATACGGCGGATATACTTTTAAGATAAATAACATAAAAGAATTCCCGTCAGAAGAGCCTATTGTATTCCATATACATCAAAGCCGTGGAGAGCTCTCGAAAAAAATCAAAATGCAGATAAAAATTGACACTGCTTCACATACAATAGTATTTTATGGAACAGATACTGTTTCAGACAGCAGTATTAACTGGACAAGTGATTATTTAAAAGACGGCTTGCGCTCAGGCATAGGTCCATAATAAAGCAAAACTCCCGAAATTTTTCATTTCGGGAGTTTTTATTATACCTGTTCGCTGAGTTTGTGCTGAGCGATTATGAGCTTTACAGTATCATAGAGATAGGGTTTGAGGTCTGAGAGCGAGCAAGGATCGCCGTAGAGTATGGTTGAATAGCAGGTAGATGATACAAGCTCGATTATCATAAAGAGCATTATTTCCGGATCACGGAACTTGTACGGAGCTTCTGCAAGCATCATATCATATACTTCCGAGAAGTCAACATCATTTGCAGAAGAAGGAGAGGTGAGTGCGGATTTGAACACGCCCCAGCTGAGATTCTTGGAAATAAATGTCAGGAGAGACTGGTTATCGTTGAGCTGGTTGACTATATTGTCAACTATTTTGATTATCTTCTCCTCAAATGGGAGATCCTTCTTTTCGTTCTCTATCTCCTGCATAGCATTCATGAAAAGCTGGCTTGATTTATGAGCCACAAGCTTATTCCTTATGTCATATTTATCCTTGAAGTAGAGGTAGAAAGTACCCTTTGCGACACCGGCTTTTCCGGCAATGTCGGATATAGAAGTCTTACTGAAACCCTTGGTAGTAAAAAATTCAAAAGCTGTCTTTAACAAAGATGACTCCTTCTGTTGTTTGTTTAAATCAATCTTACCCATAGAGATCATTCCTTTTCTAATAAACGATTCAGCGATGGCTGACGGTTATTTATTCTTCAAAATTTATTCTACACTTTAATAGACCGTTTATTTATGCGTTTATATTCAATTTATGCTTAATAATAATTATTATATCCTATAAATCCGGCAGTGTCAAGCTTAAAAAGCTGACTAATAGTCATAAGCATTGAGCCGGTTAATTGTGCAATCATACAAAAATATGACCGAAAGTCAATTATTCACAATTTTGACATTGACTGCCGGTCATTTTTGTAATATACTATGTTATAGAAAATCAAACACCTCATATGTAAGGTGAATACACAGAGAAAGGAAAGATACTTATGCTTAAATTAGGTGAATTCATTGCTAAGCGCAGAGTATTGATTCTGCTTATAGGGATCCTCCTGCTGATACCAGCGGCTATGGGATACCTCAACACACGAGTAAACTACGATATCCTCTCCTATCTGCCAAAGGACATCAACACTATGGTAGGTCAGGACATACTCATAGACGAGTTCGGACAAGGCGGATTCTCCTTTGTAATGGTGGACGGCATGACCGAAAAGGAAATTGCTGATACCGCTGATAAGATATCAGAAGTTGAAGGCGTTTCCGAGGTCGTATGCTATGAAACACTCACAGACCTCAATATACCGAAGGAGATACTTCCTAAGAAGGTATACGACTTCTTCAACAAGGGCGACACTACTTTAATGGCTGTATTCTTCAAGGAATCCACTTCCGCTGATACTACTCTCGCAGCTATCGACAAAATGAGAGATATCACATCCGAACAGTGCTTCATAAGCGGTATGAGCGCTATCACAACTGATATGAAACACCTCTCGGACAGCGAATCCATTATATATGCTATAATCGCTGTCATACTCACAAGCATCGTTCTTGTAATCACAATGGACTCCTTCCTGATACCGGTATTCTTCATGCTCAGCATCGGTATCGCAATAGTATGGAATCTCGGTACAAACTTCGTTATGGGCGAGATATCCTTCATAACTCAGGCTCTTGCACTTGTATTGCAGCTCGGCGTTACTATGGACTACTCCATATTCCTCTGGCACAGCTACAAGGAACAGCAGGAATACTTTCCTGAAAGCAAGACCGAAGCTATGGCTCATGCGATCGCAACTACTATCACAGCAGTTGTCAGCAGTTCATTCACTACAGTTGCAGGCTTCCTTGCAATGTGCTTCATGAGCTTTACCCTCGGACTTGACCTCGGCATCGTAATGGCAAAGGGCGTTGTATGCGGCGTTATCTCCTGCGTAACAGTGCTTCCGGCAATGATACTCATATTTGACAAGGCTATTGAAAAGACTTCTCACAGAGAGTTCATGCCGGCTTTCTCACATACTTCTTCATTCATAGTAAAACACGCCGGTATTTTCATAGTTCTTGCAGCAGCACTTTTCATCCCTGCATTTTTCGGCTACAACCACTATGGAGTATACTACAAGCTTGACAGCACTCTCCCGAAGGACTTACAGAGCGTTGTTGCAAATACAAAGCTTTCAGAAGAATACAACATGAACAGTACACACATACTTCTCGTTGATTCTGATATGGATGCAAAGACAGCAAGAAATATGCTCGATGAAATGGAAAAGATTGACGGCGTACAGTTCACACTCGGCTATAATTCACTTGTAGGCCCTGCAATTCCTGATGAAGTTATACCGGACGAAGTAAAGAGCAAGCTCAAGAGCGAAAGCAAACAGCTCATGCTCATAGGTTCAGAATATGAAGTAGCTTCTGACGATGTTAACGCTCAGGTAGAGAAACTCAACAAGATAGTTGAAAAGTACGATCCGGAGGGAATGCTCATCGGTGAAGCTCCGGCAACAAAAGACCTCATTGATATCACAAACCGTGACTTCAAGGTAGTAAGTGTACTTTCAATAGCAGCTATATTCATTATCATAGCTTTCACATTCAAGTCTGTATCACTTCCGGTAATACTTGTAGCAGTAATCGAACTTGCTATCATGATAAACCTCGGAATATCCTACTACACAGATACACAGCTCCCGTTCATAGCATCCGTTGTTATCGGTACTATCCAGCTCGGAGCAACTGTTGACTACGCTATCCTCATGACAACAAGATACCGTACAGAGAGAGCGAGCGGCAAGGACAAACATGAATCCATAGGAATCGCTCTTTCAACATCTATCAAGTCTGTCATCACTTCCGCACTCGGCTTCTTCGCTGCAACAGTCGGAGTTGCACTGTACTCAAAGATAGGCATGATATCTTCACTCTGCGTACTTCTTTCAAGAGGAGCGCTCATCTCAATGGTAGTAGTTGTAACTGTACTTCCTTCAATGTTCATGCTCTTTGACGGAATTATCTGCAAGACAAGCGCCGGCTTCACAAACAAGGACGGCGGAAATGCTTCAAAACCGCACGATGTTGAAGCTTTCAGCCATTAAGTATAAAATAAGAAATATTGACTTTTGATTATTTGAAAGGATGATATATATGAAAAATTATAAAAAGGTCATCGCAGCTGCTACAGCTATAGCTATATCAGCAGCAGCCACAGGCTCTATCGCATACGCAAAGAACAATGACAAGACAGCAGCTCCGGCAGCTAAGACAGAGAATACCGACACAGCTGATACAAGCGAAAGAAAAGCCGCTGACGGCGAAGCTTACAAGGATGAGACTGTATACGTCCTCTGCAATACAGATTCATCTGTAAAGAATGTCGTAGTAAGCGACTGGCTCAAAAATACAAAGGCTCTCACAGACCTCTCAGACATTTCAAGCCTTACAGACATCGAAAACGTAAAGGGAAATGAAGCTTTCTCACAGAACGGTCTTGAACTTGACTGGAAAGCCGGCGGAAACGATATCTACTACAAAGGCTCTACCAACAAGGAGCTTCCTGTAAAAGTAGATATAACATACTTACTCGACGGCAAGGAGATATCTCCTGAGAATCTCGCCGGCAAGAGCGGTCATGTTACTATCCGCTGGAACTACACTAACAAGCAGAAGGTAACAAAGAATGTAAACGGCAAGGACGTTGAAATGTACGTTCCTTTCATGGCTGCAAGCGCAGCAGTTCTCGATACAGAGAAATTCACAAACGTTGAAGTGACTAACGGCAAGGTGGTATCCGACGGAAGCAGACTTATCGTTGTAGGCGCTGCATTCCCAGGTCTTACACAGAGCCTCGGTCTTGACCAGATAGAAGCTATGGACATAAAGCTTCCTGAGAGTTTCGAGTTATCAGCCGATGTCAAGAACTTCCAGATGAACACTTCTGTTACAGTAGTATCAAACGAGATATTCACTCAGCTTGATATAGACAAGGACTTCGACATGGGCGACCTCGAAGAAAAGCTCACAGAACTCCGTGACGGCGCTGAACAGCTCACAGACGGCACAGCAAAGCTCTATGACGGTCTTACACAGCTCTCAGACAAGACAGGCGACCTCACAGCCGGTATAGATAAGCTTTATGACGGCTCACTCAGCCTTAAAAACGGCGCTGACGAACTCAGCAGCGGTGCATCAAAGCTTGCTGACGGTGCAAAGACACTCTCAGATTCAACAGGTAAATTCACAGCAGGCGTACAGTCTGCAAAGGACGGCTCAGGCAAGCTCGTAAGCGGTCTTGACCAGTTAAAGAGCGGTTCAGGTTCACTTTATGAAGGTGTCGGCGCAGTAAACGACGGCGCTGGAAAACTCAGTGACGGTATAGATTCTGCAAAATCCGGTTCAGATGAACTGGTTGCAGGCTTCGGAAAGGTAAATGACGGCGCTGACGCTCTTTCAAACGGCGCTAAGGAGCTTATTGCAGGCGTAGGTACTCTTGCAGACGGCAGCGGTAAGTTAAAGGACGGCTCTGCACAGGTATCAGACGGAGCAGCATCACTCTCAGAGGGCGCAGATAAGCTCAGCGCATCAGCAGGACAGCTTTCAGAGGGTATAAGCAGCGCAAAGGCTGGAGCTGATTCACTCGCAGAAGGTCTTGCATCAGCAAAGTCCGGCGCAGACACTCTCACAGCCGGAGCAGATAAACTCACAGCAGGCGCAGAACAGGTAGCAGCCGGAGCTTCATCTCTCTCAGAGAACGCAGGAAAGCTCTCAGCAGGCATCACAAGCGCAAAATCCGGCGCAGACAGCCTTACAGAGGGCATCGCATCAGCAAAGTCCGGAGCAGATACTCTCACAGCTGGAGCAGGCAAACTTACAGCAGGCGCAGAACAGATAGCAGCCGGAGCTTCACAGCTCTCAACAGGAGCAGGACAGCTTTCAGCAGGCATTGATACCGCAGGTTCAAGCCTTGATACAACTATCGCAGCTAATGAACAGGCTCTTGCAGCATTACAGGCTCTCTATCAGGCAACACCTTCTCAGGAGCTTGCAGTTGCAATAGGAACACTTCAGAAAACTATAGAAGCTCAGAAGCAGATAGCCGCTTCAATGAAGGACGGCGGTCAGCTCAAAGACGGCGCAGCAGCTCTCGCAGCAGGCGCAGGTCAGCTCAACACAGGTGCAGGCTCACTCTCAGCCGGAGCTAATGAACTCGGCGGAGGACTTGGCAAGCTTGCAGAGGGACTTGGAACAGCTCAGACAGGTTCAGCAGCATTACAGCAGGGCATGACTGCTCTCGATGACGGCGGAAAGGCTCTCGCAGAGGGCGCAGGACAGCTTGGTACAGGCGCAGGCACACTCTCAGCAGGCAGCAAGGAACTCAGCGGAGGACTTGGCAAGCTTGCAGAGGGACTTGGAACAGCTCAGACAGGCTCAGCAGCATTACAGCAGGGTATGACTGCTCTCGATGACGGCGG
>DEBW01000016.1:17045-25553 GCA_002348905.1 Ruminococcus flavefaciens
TCAGGACGGCTTGCATCAGGCGCTAAGTCAGTATCAGACGGCGCAGCACAGCTTGACGGCGGTATCTCAAAGCTTGCAGCAGGCAGCGGCAGTCTCACAGACGGTCTTGACCAGCTTATCGCAGGTATACACCAGCTTTCAGCAGGAAATACAGCTCTCAACGGCGGACTTTCACAGCTTTCAGCCGGAGCATATGACCTCAAAGACGGTACAGCCCAGCTTTACGCAGGCGCAGGCACACTCAACGAAGGCATCGGCACAGCTTACGCCGGTTCATATACACTTGATAACGGTCTTGGACAGCTCCTCACAGGAAGCAGTCAGATAGGCGGCGGAGCTAAGACCATATACGACAACCTTATGAAGCTTTGCAACGGTGCAAACTCACTCAGCAGCGGCGCAGGACAGCTTTACACAGGTGTAGGCACACTCCATGACAGCGTACCTGCTCTTACAAGCGGCATCACAAAGCTCAAAGACGGTGCAAAGGAGCTCGATGAGGGCATGAACAAGTTCAATGAAGAGGGTATCAGCAAGATAAGCTCAGTTATAGACGAGTCTCTCCCTGACCTTACAGAGCGTTTCAAGGCTGCAAGGGATGCGGCTAAGGAATACGGCACATTCACAGGTAAATCCGACAAAATGGAAGGAAGCGTCAAGTTCATATACCTCGTTGACGGCACAGAAGAATAATAAAGCGTTCTCCTCCTTGTTAGAATCCATATATATAGCAGAAAGTCCCCGAAATATCGGGGACTTTTTGTTTGTTCAACATATTCGCACTTGTAGGGACGGCGATTCGCCGTCCGCAAGTAACAAGCATATGATCTGTTGCACGGACGACCAATGGTCGTCCCTACAATCTGCCTGTTTTACGTTTGTTTATTATGCTTTGAGCGGAAGGTCAGAGGCTTTGTATAAGCCTGCGTCTACTTTTTGAATAACAAGAGCGTCATTACCTGTAATGCCTGCAACGCCGTCAACGTCAGCATTTGCCTGTCCCTGAGTGGTCAAGCCGAATTTGTCTTTGTTTGCGATGTGCTGGAGAACAGCAACAGCGTCAGCGATAGAAACTTTACCGTCACAGTTTGCATCGCCGTATAAGCTTGCCTTTACAGGAGCATTTGTTGATGCAGGTTTTGTGGATGTTGTAGTTGATGCATTTGTTGTGGTGGATGCTTTAGTTGACTGATTGCCATGTACAGAAGTTGTGAGTACGTATGTAGTGCTTGTAGTCGTTGCTGTCGTTGTTGTCGTTGTTGTTCTCCAGTAGTCTTCACCAGCAGTTGTTGTTACGCCTTTCTCGAAGGCAATAAAATTGTGATGGTTCGATATTGCATATTCTTCGGCTGTTGAGTTTTTGAATCCGTACATAGTATACTCAGAACCTGAATAATTAGTTTCTATTGAATGTGGAGCCATGATGCAGTCAGGATTTAATATTTCTACTGATTTAAGATCCCGGCAGTAATAAAATGCTTCACTATCAATACTTTCAACAGATTCCGGGAGTTTTACTGAACTGAGTTTGACACAATCATAAAATGCTTTTGTCTTTATTATTTTAACAGTATTCGGAATAGTTACTGATTCGATATGTTCTCCATTTCTGAATGCACATTTTCCTATTGAAGTAACGCCCTCTTTGATAACAACTTTTTTAATTGCCTTGACGTAATTTCCCCAAGGCGCATTGGTGGACTTGGAGGAGTAATCGTAGTAGTAATCGGACATATCCCCCTTACCACTGACAGTAAGTGTTCCTTTAGTGTCAATAGTCCATGTAAGGTTCTCGCCGCATTTGCCGCTGTCATCAGTTAAAAGTAATACTTTGTAGTCAGGATCTATCTCAGAACGTATGTAGTTATAACGAGTACCGTCCCAGACATTTGAATATAATATCTTTAACTCGCCGGAAGTTACATTCTCAGGAACGTCTGTAATATCTATGGTTTTAGTGCCGAGACTTCCAGACCATTCAATGTTTACAGGCTCATCTCCGTCATTGTAACTAAAGCATCCGCCGATAGAAAGATCATCGCTCTTTATTGACGGGATAACATTGAATTCAAGAGACACCTTAGCACCTTTTGGCATTTTTACCGGCATCGTTACAACTTCCGGTGCTCTGTCATTATAAATTGAAGTTGTAGATGTTACAGTAGCATATGCCGGTTCATATGCCGGTTCAGAACCTGACAAATATGTAGTAGTTGTTGTCGGATAGAGATACCCAGTAGTAGTTGTAGTTGTAACAGGTCGGGTGGTTGTTGTAGTTGTTGTTCTCAAATCAACAGTTGTTGTAGTAGTTGTTGTTACCCAGTAGTCATCATCAGTAGTTGTTGTAGTTGTAATTGCAGGAGCAGTTGTTATTGCAACAGACGGCTCACCCTCCAAAGCAACAAAAGTTCTGCCGAATTTCTTTGCATATGTTTCAGCTGTTGAGCCTTTATAGCCTTTTATTGTTGCTGTTTCGCTGATAGTATTATCCTCATCATTAATAATACAGTTAGGATTGAGGATAGTAACTGACTCAAGGGATGTACAGCCATCAAATGCATGATCTTCAATTGAATCAACTGAAACAGGAATATCTACTGATTTAAGGCTTTTACAATTTACAAATAAATATCCCTTAATAGCATCAAGTGAATTAGATAAAGTTATTGATTCAAGACTTGTGCAACCAGCAAATGCTCTTGGATAAATGGCTACTACTTTATTAGGTATAGTTAAAGATTTAAGACTTGTGCAGTTTTCAAATGCACAAGCTCCGACAAAATTAAGACCAGATGGCAAATTTACTGATTCAAGGTTTGTACAGTTCATAAATGTCAAATAACCTGCATGAGTAACAGAATCAGCTATATATACAGATTTAATATCAGTGCGATCTTTGAATGCTTTTTCGTGTAAGCATTTACCCGAACCCCTTATAGTCAGTTTACCATCGCTGTCAATTTTGTATGTTAAGCCATTTCCACAAGTTCCGCTGGTAGCTGATTGGTCATTTGGTTTAGTAATTGTTGTAGTTGTAACAGGTATGTTTGTTGTAGTTGTGATTACAGCAGGGCTTGTAGTAGTTACAGCAGCAGAAGCTCCCTCATCAACTGCGTTTGCTGTCATTATTTTCAGCTCTGCCTCTGTGAATGTCTGAGCCGGTGCAGGCAGTGTACTCATAACAAGTGCTGCTGATAAGAATAATGCTGCTGATTTTTTGGATGATTTTTTCATGATTCATTCTCCTTTTATAATAAAATTTATTAATATAAAAAGTTCCCCCGACAGAACAGATGATCTGCAATTTAAAAGGATATGATGTCGTTGTGCTGGACGTATCATGACCTTTCAGCCTGCCGAGTTGTCTTTATATTTTCAACAAATGTATTCTCAATATTTTTATCTTTTTTTGTAACTTATTTGCATTATACCATATGTATTTCATATTGTCAATACTTTATCAAAAAAAATTGGCTGTTTTAAGCCTTTTTTCAAATCACACAAAAAATTCTCCCCTTGTACAGAGCACAAGGGGAGAAAGAGAGACATTGAAAATGAATTATGCAGATTTGAGCGGAAGGTCAGTAACCTTGTACTTTCCTGCGTCTACCTGCTGGAGTGTAAGAGCGTCGCTGCCTGTTACGCCAGCCTTTCCGTCAACGTCAGCATTTGCCTGTCCCTGCGGCTTTAAGCCGTACTTGTCACGGTTGCCGATGTGCTGGAGAATAGCAACAGCGTCAGCGATAGTAACTTTACCGTCGAGGTTTGCGTCACCGTATAAGTCTGTCTTTACAGGAGCATTTGTTGTTGCGGTTGTTTCAGTTGTGGATGTTATTTCCTTTGTAGATGTGGTGTAATGACCGGTAATTACGTAAGTAGTGGTTGTTGTAGTTGTAGTTGTATCTATAGTTGCAGGAGCAGTTGTTATTGCAACAGGAGGCTCACCCTCTAAAGCAACAAAGGTTCTGCCGAATTTCTTTGCATATGTTTCAGCAGTAGAGCCTTTATAACCTGTTATTGCTGTTGTTTCGCTGATAGTATATTCGCTGTCAGATATTTCACAATTGGGATTAAGAATACTTATTGATTTAAGTGCTGTACAATCAGCAAAAGTATACCATCCAATACTTTTAACCAAATCAGGAATAGTTATTGATTCAAGATTTGTACAGCCTTCAAATGCTCCATCATCAATACTTTTAACATAATCAGGGATATTTATTGATTTAAGAGAGACACAATCTCTAAACGCATCCTCCCTGATACTTGTAACAGAATCAGGAATGGTTATTGATTTAAGAGATGAGCATCCTTGAAATGTATAGTTATCAATACTTGTAACTGAATGGGGGATATTCACAGATTCAAGAGATTCACAATAAAAGAATGCATTCTCCCCAATACTTTTAACAGAATCAGGGATAGTTATTGATTTAAGGCTTTTACACCATTCAAATGCACGATCTCCAATACTTTTAACAGAATCGGGGACGGTATAAGTTGTTTTGGCGGCAGGGAAACATATTATAGTATTCTTATCTTTATTAAAAAGAACACCATTTTCAGATGAATAGTATTTATTGCTTTCATTAACGTTTATTGATTTAAGGCTTTCACAACCGGAAAATGCTCCATTACCAATAGTCGTAACAGAATCAGGAATAGTTATTGATTTAAGTTTTGTACACGATTCAAATGCACTATCACCAATACTTGTAACAGAATGGGGGATAGTTATTGATTCAAGGCTTGTGCAGCCATCAAATGCCAGCATACCAATGCTTGTTAAAGAATCAGGGATATTCACAGATTTTAGCGAGCTACATAAACTAAGCACACAATAGTCAATAGTTTTAATAGAATCAGGAAGCTTTATTGATTTAAGGTTTTTACAGGCATTAAATGCATGAGAATCAATACTTGTTACAGAATCAGGGATATTTATTGATTCAAGGCTTTTGCAATCGGAAAACGCATAACTACCAATACTTGTAACAGAATCAGGAATATTTATTGATTCAAGACTTTTACAATAATAAAATGTTTCACTGCAAATCTTTTCAACAGAATCAGGGATGGTTATTGATTTAAGGCTTTCACACCCATAAAAAGCACGAGAATCAATAGTCGTAACAGAATCAGGAATGGTTATTGATTCAAGACTTTTACAGCCTTCAAATTCATGACGACCAATACTTGTAATTGTATCTGGAAGAGTTACTGATTCAAGATAGTAATAATCCATAAACGGATAATACGGTATACTTGTAATCCCTTTTTCAACCACAATCTTTTTTATATATGATTTTAAATTATCAAATCCATAATAATTCAATTCTCCAGTGCCGCTGATAGTCAGTGTTCCATCTTCAAACTTCCATGTTGCGTTATCTCCGCAAGTTCCGCTGGCACTATCCGGTCGTTCAGGTGGTGCAGTACTTGTAATTATTGTCGTATAGGTCTCCGGAGCAGTAGTAGTAGTTGTCGTTGTAACAGGTATGTTTGTTGTAGTTGTAATTACAGCAGGTCTTGTAGTAGTTACAGCAGCAGAAGCTTCCTCATCAACTGCGTTTGCTGTAATTGTTTTCAGCTCTGCCTCTGTAAATGTCTGAGCTGGTGCAGGCAGTGTACTCATAACAAGTGCTGCTGATAAGAATAATGCTGCTGATTTTTTGGATGATTTTTTCATGATTCATTCTCCTTTTATAATAAAATTTATTAATATAAAAAGTTTCCCCGACAGAACAGATGATCTGCAATTTAAAAGGATATGATGTCGTTGTGCTGGACGCATCATGACCTTTCAGCCTGTCAGGCAGCCTTTATATTTTCAACAAATGTATTCATTATATTTATATATATTTTATAACTTATTAGCATTATACCATGTGTAATTTATATTGTCAATGCTTTATCAAAAAAATTTGGCTGTTTTAAGCCTTTTTTCAAATCACACAAAAAATCTCCCCTTGCATATCGCCAAGGGGAGAAAGAAATTGAAAATATATTATGCAGATTTGAGCGGAAGGTCAGTAACCTTGTACTTTCCTGCGTCTACCTGCTGGAGTGTAAGAGCGTCGCTGCCTGTTACGCCAGCCTTTCCGTCAACGTCAGCATTTGCCTGTCCCTGCGGCTTTAAGCCGTACTTGTCACGGTTGCCGATGTGCTGGAGAATAGCAACAGCGTCAGCGATAGTAACTTTACCGTCGAGGTTTGCGTCGCCGTATAAGTCTGCCTTTACAGGAGCTGTAGTTGTTTCAGTTTCCTTAGTTGTGGAAGTTACAGGCTCAGAAGTTGTAGAAGTTTCTACAATGCTTGTAGTTGTAGTAGTTTCAGGAGCAGTTGTAGTTGTTGTTGTGGATGTAGTAGTTGTAGTCTCTGTTGTTGTAGTTGTGGTTGTTGTTGTGGATGTGGTAGCAGTTGTTGTTGTAGCTTCTGTAGTAGTTGTTGCAGGAGCTTCACCAGCTGTTACCTTATATGAAACGATCTCGCAAGGCTTGTCAGTGCTTGACTTTGTTGCGTTGTTCCATACATTTGACCACCATACCTGTATCTCGCCGTAAGTTACGCTTTCAGGTACTTCTGAGAGGTCGATCTCAACAGTGAGAGCGCCGTTAGCGTCAGCCATACCCTTCCATTCGATGTTCTTCCAGTCGTCAGGTGCAGGGCCGTTGCTGAATCCGAAACCGCCGCCGATAGAAGCGTTAGGAGCGCCCTTTATCTCAACTGTTACGGACTTCTTAGCACCGCTTGGGAGAGTTACAGCCTTCTTAACAACTTCAAATGTGAAGTCGTCAGGAGTTGATGTAGTAGTTGTAGTAGTAGCAACAGGCTCTGTAGTAGTTGTTGTTTCAGAATTGCTTGATACTGTTGTAGTTTCAGCCGGAGCTGTTGTTGTTGTCTCAGCAGGAGCAGAAGATGTTGTAGTTACAGCAGGCTCGTCCTTGATAGCAGCCTTCTTGTGACCGTTCCAGAGGATAGAATCGTCATTGATAACGTTCATCATTGTGTCGATAACAGGCTCAGAAGCGGAGTACCATGAGAGAGCTGATCTGTTGAAGTAACCGTGAGCTTCGCCCGGATTATCAGGGTTAGAATCGCAGTTGTTGTCCCAGAGTACGCAAGGGATACCAGCTTCCTTAGCACCTGTCATATAGTCCTTAGCCCAAGCCTTACGGTCGTTGAGGTTGTTGAAGTTGGAGGAGCTGAACTCGCCGATAACTACAGGAGTATTCTTCTCAGCTTCGAGCTTCTTGAGGTTGTCGAAGAAGTAGTTGATAGCGCCTGTGTAGTCCTCGCCCCAACCGCTCTTTCCAGGGTAGCTGTGGTTAGCCTTGTCATCGTTAGCCATTGTGAAGTAGTATGGCAGATAAGCGTGTACTGAGTAAGCAACGTTTCCGCTGTTTGCAGGGAACTGTACAGCTCTGATAGCGTCTATATCAGAAGAAGCGCAGTAACCAGGGCACATAAGGAGTCTTTCCTTGTTTGCGTCTGAACCCTGTCCACGTACAGTTTCGATGAACTTAGCGTTGAGCTTGTTGATGTAGTTCCATGTGTAGCCGTTGTCCCCGCTGCCGTTGCCCCACTGGTTAACATTCGGATTGCCTGTCTGACGAGGCTCGTTCATACCCTCAAATACGAGGTGCTGGTCGTAGTCCTTGAAAGTTTCAGCGAGCTGAGACCATATAGCTGTGAGCTTCTTTTCAGCTTCCTGATAAGTCTGGTCAGTGAACTGCGGAACGTTTATCCATGTTTCCTCGTGGTGAACGTTGAGGATAACGTAGAGATCATCATTCATACAGTAGTCAACGATCTCCTTTACACGGGCAAGCCATGCAGGATCTATCTGATTGTTGCCGTCAAGATGAGCGTACCATGTAGTAGGGATTCTGATCGTATTGAAGCCCTTAGCCTTAACAGCGTCGATCATAGCCTGTGTTGTCTTTGGCTGTCCCCAGCAAGTTTCAGTATCAAGACCTGTGGTTTTTCCTGTTGAGTCGTATGCGTCGAGTGTGTTGCCGAGATTCCAGCCGATAGTCATCTGCTCGGTTATCTCGAAAGCGGACATACCACTTGCTGCGTCAGCCTCTGTCTCAACTGCGACAGGAGTAACTGTGATGCTGGCGAACATACAAGCAAAAGCTGCTGCTGTGCTCACCATTTTTTTGAAGTTTAAATGCTTCATTGTTATTACCTCCATAAAAAAGATTTCCCTCAGACAGCCATAGCTGCCTATCTTAATTGTATCACGGTGTTAAAAATATGTCAATGAACTTTGTGTGTCCGAAATATGTCTATATATAGAAATATTTAATGCATTTATATTCAAAATAGATAGTAACTTCTGTTTGGATATCATGATTTAATCAAAACCACAAAAAACAGTTTTTCTTGACAGAAAAAGTCAGCTTGTCGAAAAAGTCAGAATTGCTGGGGTGCAGGGGGCGGCTCGCTCCCTGCCGGAGTCAAGAGGCAGAGCCTCTTGCAGGGTGTGGGACAGCGTCCCAC
>DEBW01000016.1:25643-34355 GCA_002348905.1 Ruminococcus flavefaciens
TAGATTTTTTCCCTTGCAAAGAATATCTTGTGAGTTGATTTGTGAGCAAATCAACGTGAATTCACAACTTTTTTGACAGACTGAGGCGCACAAAATGTGCGCCCTTGCTGTTTAATATGGCAGATTAAAAGTACCTACACGCCATGTACCGTCGCTGTCCTTTACCATAGAGAACGGACGGTCGTCTGTTGAGGATTCTTCACCCCAGTCATCGCCGTTGTAGTAATTGCGGACGGTGAAAGTCATTTCATCGCCGGTATTGCTGTCAAGGCTGATTATCTCAGACTTGCTGTAGAATATGTTTGAGCCTCTCTGACCGTCGAGAGCGTAGACCTTTCCGTCTTTTTCTATATAAAGCTCGTCGATGTTGTTGTCAGGGTACTTTTCACTGAAAACGGTGTGGAAATCGGCTTTAACGTCAGCGATAGAGGTGATAGCAGGATCAGTAATGAGGTAATAGTGCCAGTCATAGTCGTTTGTTATGTATGTCTCGCTGTCGTAGGCATAAGGACAGCCTACTGAAAAGCGCCAGGCGGTCTGGCAGGCTGTCTGGAAAAGTGCCTGAGCAGCAGCCATAAGCTCCTCGTCGGACTGTTCAGCAGCAGGAGTATTGAGTACAACAGCTCCGTTGCTGTCGGTGGAGTAATTACCGGATGAAGCCGGTGTACTTGCGTTGTCAGCAGCCGAAGTCACAGCAGCAGCTGTAGCTGTAGTTTCTGTATCAGCAGAAGTGCTGTCAGTTTCTTTGCTTTCGGTTTCGGATGTGCTGTCAGTAGTTTCTGTTTCAGCTGTAGAAGTAGTCTCAGCCTTGACCTCCTTAACAGAAGCATCGCTGCCCGTTACCTTTGAGGAGTTTCCGCAGGAGCAGAGTCCGCAGAGCATAGCAGAAAATACTATTGCGAGTAAAGCTTTTTTCATTTTGTAAGATCCTTTCATTCATCTTCGTCATCGAGGACGAAGTCTATATTTCCGTCGCTTACGTTCACAGCGGCGCAGAGTACCTGTACCGTATCGCCTAATTTATAGGAAACTCCGCTGAATTTCTCAGTAAGAGCAACAGGCTCGGTGTAGTCGTATTCGCCTTCGGGGAGAGTACGTATGTGTACGAGTCCCTCTACAGTGTTCGGGAGTTCGGCGTAGAAGCCAAATTCTGTAACTCCGGAAATTTTGGCGGTAAAGCTTTCGCCGATGTGCTGTTTCATATACTCAGCCTTGTAGCAGTCCTCACATTCACGCTCGATAGCTACGGCACGAAGTTCGGCGGAGGATGAGAGTTCAGCAGCCTTTGCTGCAAAACCTCCGTAGCGCTTTGTAAGCCATGTTTCGTTGTAGCCTGCGAGTATATCAGTGATTATTCGGTGTATGGCAAGGTCGGGATAACGGCGTATAGGCGATGTGAAATGAGCATAGTCTTCGAGTACAAGCCCGAAATGTCCGAGCGGTTCTTCTGAATACTTAGCCTTAGCCATAGACCTCAGAACCATCATATTTACTGCTTCAAACTTGTCAGTATCCCTTGCATTTCTGAGTATCTCAGCAGCGTGAGCCGGCTTGAATTCCTGAAAATGCGGATATTCTATGCCTGCTTTGGTCAGCATTTCGCAGAGCGCAGCAGTTTTTTCCTCCGGTGGAGCTTCGTGTACACGGTAAACGAAAGGTACATTTTTCTCTTTTGCGAGTTTTGCGGCAGCTTCGTTGGCTGTGAGCATGAATTCCTCGATGATACGCTCTGATTTGCCTCTTTCACGGGGCTTTACATCGACACATATACCGTTTTCGTTTATTATGAGCTTGCTTTCGGTAGTTTCGAGCTCCGGAGCGTGACGGCGTTCTTTTTTTGCTATGAGGATATCTGCAAGCTCGTTCATGAGCGGCAGTTCGTCGGCTACAGAAGCGTATTTTTCGGTAATACTGCTGTCGGCAGTACCGGCGAGTATCGCATTTATCTCGCTGTAAACGCCCTTTACCCTTGAACGTATGACGCTCTTGCAGAAGCGGTAATTCAGCATAGTGCCGTCCTCTGAAAGCTCAACGAAAGCTGAAAGGGTGAGCCTGTTCTCGTCGGGATTGAGGGAGCATATGCCGTTTGAAAGCTCTTTCGGGAGCATAGGTATAACTTTGTCGGCGTAGTATATGCTTGTACCACGGCGGAGCGCTTCTTTGTCAAGCTCGCTGTTGCCCTTTACGTAGTGTGAAACGTCAGCGATGTGTACTCCGAGCATATAGCCTTTTTCGGTACGTGATACAGATACAGCATCATCGAGGTCTTTTGACTCGGCGCTGTCTATAGTGAATATCGGCAGACTGCGGAGGTCTTCACGGTTGTTGAAGCTGTACTCCTGCACACCGCCTTCGGATATCTTGACAGCTTCCTTGAGTGCTTCTGCCGGAAATTCATCAGGAGCACCGTGCATACAGAGTATGGACTGAGCCGAAGATGAAGCAAGTTCACTGCTTCCGAATACAGAAATTATGCGTACTTTATGCTCAGCGTGCCGTCTGCCACGGTAAACTATCTCAGCGAGGACTTTGTCTCCCTCAGAGAAAGGAACAAGGCTGTCCCGTGTGATTATCATGTGATTTTTTGAGGCGATATCCGGTACGAGGTAAAGGTCGCCGTCGGTATACTCTATCCTGCCGGTAAGCGTAGAACTGCCGAAGCTGAGTATATCCACAACTTCTCCCTCAGGTTCGCCTGAGCGTGAAGCGATATCAGCGATAAGCACTCTGTCTTTTGGCATAGCGCCGAGCATACACTTTCCGGGGATGAAATACTCTGTGCCGTCGTCGGTCATAGCAAAGCCGAAAGTACGGCTAAGACGGGTTATCTCGCCTGTTTTCATTCCCAGATCGGAACTGAGAGCAACTTTCATACCCTTTCTTACGACAATAACGCCCTCGTCACGCAGTTCTGAAAAAGCAGCAGTGAAATTCTCCCTGCCGTTTTTCTTGGTACGGCACTTTGTTTCGAGCTGATTTATGGGCATAGTTTTCTTGTCGTTAGCTTTCAGAAAAGTAACGATCTTATTCTTATAGCTCTCGATACTGATAGTATCCGAGCCTTTTTTTACAGAATTTTTCTTTTTATTCTTTCCAGACATATATTCACCTTTCTTTTTTGATCTGCCGGAATGTTTTACATGAAAAAATTAAGCCCTGTGACGCAGGTCACAGGGCGGCATATTACTTATTGATAAAGAGCGGTACGATGTTGAGTGCAAGTGTTACAATGAAAAGAATGATGCCTAAAGTTCTTGTGATCTTTGCAAGTATTGCTTCTTTTGATCTGCCTTCATTCTTACCGTAGAATGAATCTGCACTTCCGCCTGTAAGAGCTGCTGTCATGCTGTCCTGTGACTTCTGTTCCTGAGCAAGACAGAGAATAATAACTAAAACGCCTACTAAAAGGAGAACTGCGCCTCCAACGATCTCTAATACTGACATGATGTAAACCTCCGTAAAAAACTATGGATTATTATACGGCAGAGCCGGATATTTCAATTAGCTTTTCTATTATATCACAGCTTTCATAAATTTGCAAGGGCGGATCAGAGAAAAAGTACAAGAATTTTTCTTAACTATTTTGTACGATTCATACAACAGGAATATTAAACGGCTTAAATGAATAGGATTTATCATCATGTACCGCAAAGGAGAAATAATTATGCAGGATAAGAACATTGAACCGAAAAAAGACCACAATATCGTGCTTGAAAACCGGAAAAGCATGAGTATATCAGGGATAACCGACGTTGACAGCTTCGACGAAAAGGCTATATGCCTTTATACTCAGCTCGGAGAACTTACCATACAGGGCAGGGAACTGCACATAGATTCCATGAGCGTCGAGAGCGGAGATATGACCATAACCGGCGATATATGGGCAGTTGTCTACGGCGACCGTGACAGGAAAGGTCCGCTTTCGGCTATCGGGAGACTTTTCAGATGATAGTGCCTGAGACTTTTTTTCCGGTAAATGAGGAACTTGCTCTGTTTGGTATTTCTGTTGCTGCCGGAGCTGTTATCGGAGCAGCATACGATATATTGAGAGCTTTCAGGCTCACTGTTCCTCATGGGATATGGCTTACGGCTGTTGAAGATACTGCATTTTTAAGCTGCTATGCGGTATTTTTGACGGCGTTTGCATCTGCTGAGGCGCTTGGCGAACTGAGAGCATACTACATTATCGGCAATGCTGTAGGTGCAGCATTGTACTATTTTACCATTGGAAGGGTAGTTATGCGGATATTCCTCAAAATATCGGGCGGAATGGCTAAGCTGATACACTGGCTCACTGCACCGTTGTATCACTTTAATATATTCATATGTAAAAAAGCAAGGGCTAAATTTGTGGGATGTTCCAAAAATTTGGTTAAATTTATTAAAAAGTTGAAAATGCTATTGCCAAAATTACCGTGTATGATGTATAATAAAACAGAAAATAAAAAGAGAAAGAACGTGGATACTGTTGCCGAAAAGGATCAAACTAAAAAATAAGAAAATTTCTTTATCAAAAAGTCTGTTCAAACTTGTTATGGTCGCTTTTGTCACTGGCTGTTTAGTATTATCAATTACATGGACGCTTGACAGCAAGGAAAAAGAAAAAGAACTTGTTGCTATCCAGACTAAGATCGATGCATACAAAATAAGCAATGAAGAAATGCAGAGAAATCTTGACAGTGATGACCTTTCGGATTATATGGAAAGGATAGCTCTCGAGGAACGTGGCTATGCTTATCCGAATGAACGCCGTTTCTACGACATTTCGAGAGATTGAAAAAAGAGAAAAGTATTTTTAAGAAAACAAGGAGTATCATACCGCTATGCAGCTTGAAATAGGAAAAATTTATACAGGTAAAGTTAAGGCAATCACACAGTACGGCGCTTTCGTCGATGTAGACGGCGGCGGCTCAGGAATGGTACATATCTCTGAGATAGCCAATACTTTCGTTAATGAGATACGTGACCACCTCACAGAAGGTCAGGAGGTAAAGGTTAAGGTAATAGGCGTGAATGAAGCCGGAAAAGTCAGCCTTTCCATAAAGAAGGCTGTCGAGAATAACGGCGAACCTCAGGAGAAAAAGCGTCCTGCACCAAACAAGGAGCGCAGAAGCAAGCCTGTAGTATGGGAGCCTAAAAAGGTCGTTCCGCAGTCTGAAATGTCATTCGATGATATGCTTGCTCACTTCAAGCAGTCAAGCGAGGAGCGCATCAGCGACCTTAAAAGAAGCACTGACCGTAAAAACGGTACAAGAAGAAAGTAATATTATCAAGGGCGGAGCTATCCGCCCTTTTTGTGTCTCCAAGCAGCAGGGTATACCCTTTTTGTGCAAACTGACGTATTTTGGAAGTTTCTCTTGTCAGATATGGCAAACTCTATTGACAAAAACATAACTATTTGCTATAATGCTTTTGTATAGTTAAAATAGGATATTTGTGGATGTCCGAAAAAGATAAACTTTTCACCGGTGCCTGCACCCGTGAAATGGTCAAGGAGACTTCAGCGGCTGGATACCGCATATTATTATGGTTAGTAAAAGAGACAGATATAAAAGGATGATATCCTTCTGTGCTTCGATGTTTCTGCTCGCTCTTCTTGCAGCAGGATTTGCTTTCGTATGGTATACATACTATGAGAATGCACTCGTTCTCCCGTACTATAAGCGAGGAAACTGGGCACTTATCGGCGTGTATGCTGTGCTGGTATGGCTGTTTATCAAGGCATACGGAGGCTTTAAGCTCGGATATCTAAAAAAGACAGATATGCTGTATTCACAGCTTATATCAATAGTGAGCGTCAATTTCGTGGCGTATTTCATCATAAGCCTTATCGGCAGACATTTCATGCTGGTCATGCCAATGGTACTGCTGACGTTTGCGGATTTCGCCGCAATTTCGATATGGACGCTGGTAATGGGCAAACTCTACTTTATAATATATCCGCCACGTAAACTCATTATACTCTACGGCAGTCATCAGGCGGCAGCTCTCGTTCTTAAAATGAGCCAGCGAGTGGATAAGTATATGATATGCGAGTCCATAAGCATAAATGAGCCGGCTGAAAAAATTCGTGAACTGATAATGAAGTATGAAGGCGTTATAATATGTGATATCCCGGCAAATATGCGTAATGATTACCTGAAATTCTGCTACGAAAATTCAGTCAGAGCGTATATCGCACCGAAAATATCCGATATTATCATAAGAGGTGCTGAGGATATCAGACTTTTCGATTCTCCGCTCATGCTTTGCAGAAATTATGGTCTTGATTTTGAACAGAGCCTGCTTAAACGTACTTTTGATATAGTATTCTCTCTCTTTGCAATTATCATATTTTCGCCTTTCATGATACTTGCAGCACTTGCTGTAAAGCTCCATGACGGCGGTCCTGTACTGTATAAGCAGAGGAGACTCACTATCAACGGTAAGGAGTTCAATGTGCTGAAATTCCGCAGCATGGTAGTTGATGCTGAAAAGAAGAGCGGCCCTGTACTTGCTTCTGACGACGATCCGAGAATAACTCCTATCGGAAGATTTCTCCGTAAAGTCCGCCTTGATGAGCTTCCGCAGCTCTTTAACATACTCAAAGGCGAAATGTCTGTAGTAGGGCCTCGTCCGGAAAGACCGGAGCTTACTGAGAAGTATAAGCAGGAAATGCCGGAATTCGGCTTCCGCTTGAAGGTGAAGGCTGGTCTTACCGGCTATGCACAGGTAACAGGTGTTTACGATACCATACCTTACGACAAGCTTAAAATGGACCTGATGTATATTGAGAATTACTCATTCCGCATGGATCTTCAGATAATTCTCATGACAATAAAAACAATGCTGTTTCCGCCAAAGACCAACGCTTCTGCCAGCGAAGGCCTCATACAGGCTGATGAACACAGCAGAAAAGAGGATAAAACATGAAAACAACCGCAGTTATAATGGCTGGAGGAAGAGGCGAACGCTTCTGGCCAAAGAGCCGAAATTCTTGCCCTAAGCAGTTCCTTTCCCTTACTGCTGACGGCGATACTATGATACAGAAAACAGTCAAGAGACTTCTCCCACTCGTTGATATCAGCGATATCTACATCGTTACCAACGCAGCTTATATATCTCTCGTTGCTGAACAGCTCCCTGAGATACCAAAGGAGAATATCCTCGCAGAGCCTGCTGCAAGAAATACCGCTCCATGCATCGCTTTCGCAGCAGCAGTTATAAATAAGAAGTACGACGACGCTGTAATGATGGTTCTTCCTTCTGACCACCTCATCGGTCTTGAGGATATATACATCAATACCCTCAAAAAGGCTGTAAAGGTAGCTGAACAGGGACAGAACCTTGTTACTATCGGCATTACTCCTGAGTACCCTGAAACAGGCTACGGCTACATCAATTTCGGCGGTGAGCAGGACGGTGCTTACAAGGTAGAGAGATTCGTTGAAAAGCCTGACCTTCCTACAGCTGAAAAGTACCTTGCTTCCGGCAAATACCTCTGGAACAGCGGTATGTTCGTATGGAAGCTCTCATCTATCATGAAGAATATACAGGAGCTTATGCCTGATATCTACGAAGGCGCTGTAAAGATCGGCGATGCTTTCGGTACTCCGCAGTTCAGCGATGTCCTTATCAAGGAATTTACCGCTTTCCGCAGCGAGTCCGTTGACTTCGGCATCATGGAAAAGGCTGCTGATATCTATACTATCCCCGGCAGCTTCGGCTGGGACGACGTTGGAAGCTGGCTGGCTGTTGAGCGTATCAACAAGACAGACTCCGACAAGAACTATATCGAGGGCAATGTTATCTCTGTAGGTAGCGAGCATACTACTGTATGCGGCGGAAAGCGCCTCATAGCTGCTGTTGGTCTTGAAGATATAATCATTGTTGATACTGACGATGCAGTTCTCGTATGCTCAAAGAACAGCACTCAGGACGTTAAGAAGGTCATCGCTCAGCTTAAAGAGCAGGGCAGAAACGATTTAGTTTAATCAAGCACATACAAATCATATATTAAGGAGAAAATACAATGAAAAACGCACTTATCACAGGAATCACAGGTCAGGACGGCTCATATCTTGCAGAGCTTCTTCTCGAAAAGGGATACAATGTATACGGTATCTGGAGAAGAAAGGCTACTGTTGACTACGGCAACATAGCTCACCTCAAGGATAAGGTAACTCTTATCTACGCTGATATGACTGACCCTGTATCACTTATATCTGCTATGAAGATATCTCAGGCTGACGAGGTTTACAACCTTGCTGCACAGTCTTTCGTTGCTACAAGCTGGGATACTCCTCTCGGTACAGCTGATATCGACGCTATCGGTGTTACAAATATGCTCGAAGCTATCCGCATAGTAAAGCCGGAGTGCCGTTTCTATCAGGCTTCAACTTCTGAGATGTTCGGTCTTGTACAGGCTATCCCACAGTGCGAGACTACACCTTTCTACCCAAGAAGCCCATACGGCGTTGCTAAGCTCTATGGTCACTGGATCACAAAGAACTACCGTGAGAGCTACAATATGTTCGCTTGCTCCGGTATCCTCTTCAACCATGAGTCTGAGAGACGTGGCATCGAGTTCGTTACAAGAAAGATCACTGACGCTGTTGCACGTATCAAGCTCGGCGTACAGGAGTATGTAGAGCTCGGAAATATGGATTCCAAGCGTGACTGGGGACACTCAAAGGACTATGTCAAGGCTATGTGGCTCATGCTCCAGCAGGA
>DEBW01000016.1:34504-43995 GCA_002348905.1 Ruminococcus flavefaciens
AAGGTAAACAAGAAGTTCTTCCGTCCTGCTGAGGTAGATATCCTCCTCGGAAACCCTGAGAAGGCTGAAAAGACACTTGGCTGGAAGCGTGAGATAAGCTTCTCTGAACTCGTAGAGCGTATGGTCAAGAATGACCTTGAACGTGTTGAGAAGGAGATCAAGGTAAAGAGCATCGTAGGCTAAACGTCCGGAGGTAATTTAAATGACACCGAAAACGTTTAGAATGAGTAAGAACGGATACGATAAAAATGCGGTACTTAGCAGACTTAATGAAATAAATTTGCTTATTATCGGTGTCCAGCAGGGAACTCTCAGCAGTGAAGATGCAAAAACTCAGGAAAGACAGCTCCTTGCAGAGCCTCTGCCTGAGGTAAAGGGCTTCTTCAGGAGTGGTTTCAACAAAGAAGACGTTGACAGCTATATGTGCGAGCTTCGTGATGTTATAAGCTACGGAAAGATGGGATGATCTTATCCCTGCATCATATCGCTGTTTGCAGTAAAATATTTATTACATGAATAACGCCGCCGCTGTACGGTATTGCCTTTAAGCGGCGGTGATTTAGTTTCTTTAAAAGGTGGGAGAAGTTTAATTGAACATCGCATTTGACGCAATTCCGCTCATCAGCGACCGTATTACAGGTATAGGCTGGTGTGAAGCAGGTCAGACTATGGCTATGGCTAAGCTGCATCCCGAAAACAAGTACACCTACAACTTCTTCTCACGTACTGACGACCATATTAAAATGGAACGTATCGCTCCCTTTGCCGGAGATAATATAGATACCAAGCTGGTGCATTTTTCCGGCTATCTGTACCGTGCGGCTACAACATTCGTGCCGTTCCCTTACAGCGCTTTTTTCGGCAAAGAGACCGATATATCCCATTTTTTCAATTATATAGTCCCGCCGGGAGTACACGGAAAGACCGTTGTTACCGTTCATGATATGGTCTATAAGGCTTTCCCTGAAACGGTGAGAGGACGTACCAAGATGATGCTCAATATGGGACTTAAAAAGTCCATGAAAAGAGCAGATATGATAGTTACTGACTCGGAATTTTCAAAGCTGGAGATACTGAAATACTTCCCTCAGCATGAGAAAAAACTCAGAGTCGTACCATGCGGCGTTGACCTTCAGAAATTCAGCCCGTGTACTGAGCCGGAGCGCATACCTCAGGTGAAAAAGTCACTGGGCATCGAGGGCGATTACTTCCTGTACGTAGGTACTATCGAACCGAGAAAAAACCTTGAAAGGCTTATCGCTGCATACCATATCTTCTCTCAGAAAGTAAAGGATGCTCCTAAACTTGTGCTTGCAGGCGGCAAAGGCTGGCTGTATGACGGCATTTTTGCCCGTGTGCAGGAACTTGGACTTTCTGAGCAGGTGATATTCACAAAATATGTTCCTGCCGCTGACATGAACCCTCTTATGTGCGGAGCACTGGCATTCGTTTTCCCTTCCATATACGAAGGATTCGGTATGCCACCGCTGGAGGCTATGGCAAGCGGTGTTCCGGTGCTTTCCTCTGATGCGGCTTCACTTCCCGAAGTCACAGGAGACTGCGCTGTTATATGTGATGCTTACTCCGAAGAAAGTATAGCTGACGGACTTGAAAAATTATATTCCTCCGGCGAACTGAGAGCTGACCTCAGCCACCGTGGGCGTGAAAGAGCAAAACTTTTCACATGGGAAAGGTCAGCAGAGCTTTTATACAATATTTATAAGGAGCTGATCTGAATGAGCGATGAGAAAAAAGATATGATCTCTGATGAGAACAAAGAAAAGGATATAGTACCGGATTTTTCTGATTTTACTTCATTCCTTACTGCGGAGGACAGATTCCGCATGGGTATGGAAAAGTATATCCCTGAATTTATGGTGCGCCTTAAAGCTGATACACTTATGCAGGATGAGTACTTCGTTAACTGGACTCTTGAATTGCAGGAGATCGGCAAGGAAGCCGGCATAGATATGCAGCAGTACATACTTGACTATGCAGCTGAGAACGGGTACAACTGATAATGGAAAAAAGGGTAGAGATACTTGAGGTCAACAAGGCTTATTTTCCTCATGTAGGCGGTATCGAAAGCCTTGTAAGGCAGTATTCTGAGGAGCTTGGAGAGTACGGCGCAGATGTGCGTACACTTGTGTGCCGTGACGGAAGAGGCAGAACTGTACATGAGAGACTTAACGGCGTTGAAGTTACAAGAGCCGGAAGTCTCGGAACGTATTTTTCCTGTCCGCTTTCATTTTCTTTCTTCAGACAATTCAGGAAAATGTCAAAAAATGCTGATGCGGTGCATATAAACGTGCCTTTTCCGCTTGCTGATGCAGCTCTTATGCTGTCAGGATATAAAGGAAAGGTAGTTGTTTCGTGGCACAGCGATATCGTAAAGCAGAAAAAACTTATGTTTTTCTACCGTCCGTTCATGATGTACCTGCTCAAAAGGGCTGACCTTATACTTGTGGCTACAGAAGGTCATATTGAAGGCTCTGACGTTCTTCCGCAGTTCAGGGAGAAATGCAGGGTGCTTCCTTACGGCATCGAGCCGGACAAGTACCTGAGCATAGAGCGCAGACCTTTTCTTACTGAAAAACTCAATAACAAGGACGCTGTAAAGGTATTCTTTACCGGCAGACTGGTGTATTATAAGGGCATCGACGTTCTTCTCCGTGCGTTTCGTATGACCAAAGGCTGTGAACTGTTCATCGCCGGCACAGGAAAACTTGAGGAGAGCATGAAGGAATATGCCGAAAATCACGGTATGTCCGGAAAAGTTCATTTTCTCGGCTTCCTGCCCGATGACGAACTGAAACAGGCTTATGCAGACTGTGATATATTCGTTCTGCCGTCAGTTGCAAAGAGCGAAGCTTTCGGCATTGTACAGCTTGAAGCCATGATATACGGCAAGCCGGTAATAAATACAAAGCTTCCGTCAGGTGTTCCCTATGTCAGCGTACACGGCGAAACAGGTCTTTCAGTACCGCCGTCATCGCCTATGGCTCTTGCAGTAGCCATAAACAAGCTTGCAGAGGACAAGGAACTGCGTGAGAAGCTTGGCAGGAATGCGGCGTACAGAGTGAAAAAATATTTTAACGAAAAAGATGTAATAAAGAGCTTGTTTGAAGCTCTTTCAGAATAAAGCGAGGGGATATTATGAAAGCTTTGATAATTGGCGGAGCCGGTTTCGTAGGTTCTTATCTTATAAAGGAACTTTCTTCCGCCGGCATGGAGGTACACGCTACCTGCCTGCCATTTGAAAGAGATAAGATAACTGAGAAATGCGGAGTTCACACTCTTGACATCATGAACAAGGACGATATACTTAACCTTATAGACCATGTTGAACCTGATGTCGTATACCACCTTGCGGCACAGAGTTCTGTGTCTGTATCATGGAAAAGACCTCAGCTTACAGCCGAAATAAACGTTGTAGGCTCTATAAATGTGCTTGAGGCTGTACGTGAGGCTGAAAAAAAGAATATCAGAGTTATAATGATAGGTACAGGCGAAGAATATGGTTTCATAAGGGAAGATGCCTGTCCTCTCAGCGAGGACGAGGTGCTGAATCCCGGAAACATCTATGCCGCAACAAAGGCTTGTCAGGAAATGATAAGCCGTATATATGTACGTGCCTACAAAATGGACATAATCATGGTTCGTGCTTTCAATCACTCAGGACCGGGACAGAACAGTATATTCGTTATCTCTGATTTCTGTCGCCAGATAGCTGAGATAGAGCGTGGCGACAAAGCTCCGGAAATGAGCGTAGGCAACCTCAGCGCTATGCGTGACTTCACCGATGTCCGTGACGTTGTTAAGGCTTACAGACTGCTCTTTGAAAAGGGTGTCAGCGGTAAGGTATACAATATAGGCAGAGGAAAGGCTGTTGATATACAGTATATCCTCGATACCGCCCTTAAACAGACTAAAATGGAAATTGAAGTAAAACAGGATCCGGCACGTATGCGTGCTTCGGATATACCAATTATCGAACCAGATGTAAGCAGGATAAAATGGGATACCGGCTGGGAGGCTGAGATATCTATGGAGCAGACTATCCGTGATACTCTCAACTGGTGGAGAAATACCCTTTGATAAACCAGTACAGATACGTGAAAGGAGCATAGAAAATGTCGGATATAAAGCTTACCAACGAAAAAATGCGCACCTTTGACGGACACGAAAAGGTGGGAGTTTTCAAGGCTGGCGAGAAACTTGTGGATTTCGGCGAAAAGCAGAATGCCGCTAATGAAGCTCTTGCCGCAAATGTCAATGACCTTATCAAAAGGGTATGCGCTCTTGAGGACAAGCAGTTGCAGAGTACCGAGGTCATAAAGAAGATAGCAAGCGAGCTTGCAGCCTTCAAAAAGGACTTTGACCGCATGAGACTTGCGGAAAAACTTAATTCCAGTGCTATCGAGCGCCTTGACAAGGCAATGAGACTTGCTCAGGGCGATGAGGAATAACAATGTATGTGGACAAGGTTTAAACCGTTATCTGTAATATAAAGGTAGGTACTAAAGACTTACGGATATATATTTTTTAACAAACCTCTTGACTTTGTTAAAGTTTTGTTATATTATATATATGTCGGAAATGCAGTCCGAGGTATTATCAGAATTCTGCATACCGCTATTGCTGTGAGATCAACGGAGATATGCACACAAGCTGTCTCCGTTTTTCTATTTTTTTATGAAAGAAGGTGTTATCATGGAGAATATGATGGAAGAGCTGGAATCCAAAACAGCCTTTACGATACCTGTTTTGGGAGGTATACCTATTGCGGATTCATGTGTAGTTACATGGGTAATTATGGCGGCAGTCGTCCTGCTGTCTATAATACTTACGCATAAGCTGAAAAAAGTGCCGACAGGCTCACAGTGTATACTTGAAGGGCTTATGGAGTGGCTTGACAAATTCTTTACTGATATTCTTGGTCATAAGGGGAAAAAGTACATCCCTTTCCTTGAAACGCTTATAATCTATATAGCATTTGCAAACCTTGCCGGTATTTTCGGTTTCGTTCCGCCAACTAAGGACATAAATGTTACTGCGGCACTGGCTGGCATAGCTATAGTATACGTTCAGTCAGCCTTCATTATCGAGAAAGGTCCTTTCAAGTGGCTCAAAAGCTTGCTTAACCCTATAAATCTTCTTGACCTTATTACCCGTCCGCTTTCGCTCTGTATGCGACTTTTCGGTAACGTTCTCGGCGCATTCGTTGTCATGGAGCTTGTTAAAACAGGTATCTGTGCTATAGGTGTGCCGGTCATCGCAAGTGCATACTTTGATATATTCGACGGACTTTTACAGGCATATGTATTCGTGTTCCTTACTTCACTTTACATGGCTGAAGCTATAGAGGACTAACAACATTAACTTAATGGAGGTATATTAAAATGGGAACTATGGCATTAGGTGCGGCAATTGCCGTTCTTACAGGTGCTGGTGCTGGTATAGGTATAGGCATCGCAACGGCAAAGGCAACAGAATCAATAGCAAGACAGCCTGAGGCTAAGGGCGATATCAGAACAGCACTCCTTCTCGGATGTGCGCTCGCAGAAGCTACAGCTATTTACGGCTTTGTTATAGCACTTCTTATAATTGGTAAGATAAAGTAAGCACAGGCTTACAATAAGTATGACATACACGGAGGTATATTAAAATGGGAACTATGGCATTAGGTGCGGCAATTGCCGTTCTTACAGGTGCAGGCGCAGGTATAGGTATAGGTATCGCAACAGCAAAGGCTACAGAATCAATAGCAAGACAGCCTGAGGCTAAGGGCGATATCAGAACAGCACTCCTGCTTGGATGCGCACTCGCAGAAGCTACAGCTATCTACGGTTTCGTTATTGCGCTTCTTATAATTGGTAAGATAAAATAAGGAGGGCAAATAATGCTTAAATTTGAATTCTGGAGCATTTTTGAGGCTGTCGCAAACGTTATCATACTGTTTGTCCTCCTCAGAATATTCCTTTTCAAACCTATAAACAAGATCATGGACGAGAGAACTCAGTCTGTTCAGAAGAATATTGATGATGCTGAAAAGGCTAAAAAAGAAGCTGACGAGCTTCGTCAGCAGTATGAGGACTCTATCAGTGAGGCTAAGGAAGAAGCAAGCCGCATCATCATGAAGGCTCATGATGACGCTGAAACTGAAAGAGCAAACATCATACAGAAGTCCCATGAGGAGGCTGACCAGATAGTTAACGCTGCAAGCGAAACTATCGAGAACGAGCGCAGAAGAGTGCTCCAGCAGGCTCAGTCTCAGATAGCAGACCTCGCTATCGAAGCTGCTTCAAAGATAGTAGGCGCAAATCTCGATGACGATAAGAACCGTCAGCTCGTAGATAAATTCCTTTCCGGAGAGGAAGGTGACAAGTAATGAAAGAAACTGATAAGGAGCTTCTTAATGAGCTTGTCCGCCTTGATATCCCCCGTGAGGACATCGCAACCGTAAAAAGCGTGTTCGCTGCTTGTCCTGATGTGGCTGATACCCTTGCCAATCCTCTCGTTACTTATGACGAGAAGCACGGCATTGTAATAAAGCTCTTCCCTGAAAGCCTTGAACGCTTCATGATGAATGCCTCAAAAACAGGCATGATAGACAGACTTGAGGAGATATTCGAGGAATACGAGGACTTGCTACTCGAAAAGCAGGGCAGCATCAAGGCTGTAGTACGCTATGTTACTCCTCTTACAGAGACTCAGCAGGCTGATCTCCGCAAGTTCATCATGGAGAAATTCGTCAAGGACGATGTTGACATAGAGTACAAGCACGATCCTGATATCATCGGCGGTTTTATACTCAACGCAGGTGATGTTGAGTACGACCGCAGTTTCCGCACAAGTCTCCGTGCAATGCGTGATACATTGCAGGAAAAGGCAGCAGAAGTTGCTGAGAGCGGCGATGAGAACCTTGATTCAAATGATATCATATCTGTACTGAAAACTGAGGTAAAAGACTTTACCGTAAGGTCTGGCGCTACTGAGACCGGCTTCGTTACTCAGCTCGGTGACGGTATTGCCCGTGTTCATGGTATGAGCGGAGTTATGTACGGCGAACTTGTCGAATTTGAGACTGGTGTCCGTGGTATCGTTCAGAACCTCGAAGAAAAGACCGCCGGCGTTGTACTTCTCGGTGATGACCACGGTCTTACAGAAGGCTCAACTGTTGTACGTACCGGAAAACGTGCCGGAATAGGCGTGAGCGACGAACTTCTCGGACGAGTTGTTGATGCTCTCGGTTCTCCTATCGACGGTCTCGGCGTTATACGTGCAGAGGATTACTTCCCTATAGAGCGTGAAGCTCCTGGCGTTATCGAGCGTAAGCCGGTAAATGTGCCTTTACAGACAGGTATACTCGCCATAGACTCGATGTTCCCTATAGGCAGAGGTCAGCGTGAGCTTATCATCGGCGACAGACAGACCGGTAAGACCTCTATCGCTATTGATACTATCATAAATCAGAAAGGCAAGGACGTTATCTGTATCTATGTCGCAATAGGTCAGAAGTCCTCTACTGTTGCTCAGGTAGTAAATACCCTTAAAAAGTACGGCGCTATGGAGTATTCCGTAGTTGTATGTGCTTCTGCGAGTGATCCTGCGCCTTTCCAGTACATCTCTCCTTATTCTGGTACAGCTATTGCTGAATACTTCATGTCAAAGGGCAGAGACGTTCTTATAGTATACGATGACCTTTCAAAACACGCCGTTGCATACCGTGCAATGTCACTTCTTCTCCACCGTCCGCCGGGACGTGAAGCTTACCCTGGTGACGTATTCTATCTCCATTCAAGACTTCTTGAACGTTCAAGCCGTCTTGATGATGAACACGGCGGCGGTTCACTTACAGCACTGCCTATAATCGAGACTCTTGCAGGCGATATCTCAGCATATATCCCTACAAACGTAATATCTATCACTGACGGTCAGATATTCCTCGAAAGCGAACTTTTCAACAGCGGTCTGCGTCCGGCTGTAAACTACGGACTTTCAGTATCCCGTGTCGGCGGTGCTGCACAGACAAAGGCTATGAAAAAGGCTGCCGGAAATCTCCGTATCGACCTTGCTCAGTTCAAGGAAATGGAGATATTCACACAGTTCTCGTCTGAACTTGACCAGACTACAGCAGACCTTCTCAATCACGGTCATATGCTTACAGAAATGCTCAAACAGCCTCTTTATAATCCTATGCCGCACTATAAGCAGGTAATACTCCTCTATGCGGCTCAGCATGGTATGTTTGAAAATATACCTCTCAAAGAGCTTAAAGAATACATCAATGACCTTATATCGTATATCGAATCATACGGTCAGGACATAATCTCTGAGATAGAGGAGAACAAAGTCCTCACGGAAGACCTCGGCGAGCGTATCGAGCGTATCGTCACTGCCTTTGAGGAATAAGAGGTGAGCCTATGCCTAACATGAGAGAGATAAGGGAGAGGATAGCGAGCATACAGCAGATACTGAAAATAACCAACGCTATGTATCTCATGTCCTCTTCAAAGCTGAAAAAGGCAAGAAAAGCCCTTGACTCGACCGAACCTTACTTCTACAAGCTTCAGGAGACTATCGAGAGCGTTCTTGAACATACTCCTCATACCCGTCAGCTTTATTTTGACAGACGTTCCGATATACCGGAGGATAAGCGTAAAAAAGGCTACATCGTCATAACCGCTGACAAGGGACTTTGCGGAAGCTACAACCACAATATCCTCAAATACGCTGAAAAGACCATTTCAGAAGCGGCTGATCCTGATAACTGCTATCTTTTCGTACTCGGTCAGGTGGGACGTATGTACTTCCAGCGCCGTATGAAAAATGCGAGCGTTGATGCTGAATTTCTCTATACTACGCAGAATCCGACCACGTACCGTGCAAGGGAGATAGCTGAGTTGATACTTGAAAAGTTCGAGAAGCGTGAGCTTGATGAGGTATACGTTCTCTATACGGATATGGTCAATTCAAACTTGCAGGAAACACGTACTGTTCGCCTGCTTCCGTTTGAGAGAAGGCATTTCGGAAAAGCTCCGGACGGTACTATGAAAAAGCTTCCGAAGGCTTCATTCGTGCCTTCACCTGAAAAGGTAATGGACTACCTCATACCAAACTATGCAAAGGGTATTATCTACGGCGCAATGGTCGAGGCTTTCTGCTGCGAACAGCAGTCAAGAATGACAGCTATGGATGCTGCCACCAACAGCGCAAAGGATATGATAAAAGATCTGTCACTGCTCTATAACCGTGCCCGTCAGGCTGCTATCACTCAGGAGATAACTGAGGTCTGCGGCGGAGCAGCTTCATTGGAAAAATAATATATTTGCATGGGCGGATGATATCCGCCCCTACTCAGAGCACGTTAAATATGTAGGGAACGCCGCCCTCGGCGTTCCGCATCATACCAAATATGCGGCAAGGAACGCCGAGGGCGGCGTTCCCTACAAGTTCTCTTAACCAAAGGAGAAAAAAATGGAAAAAGG
>DEBW01000016.1:44066-44286 GCA_002348905.1 Ruminococcus flavefaciens
CCTGTTATCGACGTAGAGTTCCCGGTAGGAAAGCTCCCGATGATAAGGGACGCTCTTACTGTTGAAGTAGACGGCAGACGGCGTGTTATGGAAGTTGCTCAGCATATGGGCAACCGTACTGTACGCTGCATCATGCTCGCTACCAGCGAGGGACTCAGCAAGAATATGGAAGTTACTGCTACAGGCGCTTGCATAAAAGTACCTGTCGGCGAAAATACTC
>DEBW01000016.1:44329-45177 GCA_002348905.1 Ruminococcus flavefaciens
CCTATCGACAAGAAGGGCGACGTTGATACCGAGGAAAAATGGGAGATACACCGCAAAGCTCCGACTTTTCAGGAGCAAAGCCCTGTTGTTGAGATACTCGAAACAGGCATAAAGGTAATCGACCTTATCGCTCCTTACGCTAAGGGCGGTAAAATAGGTCTTTTCGGCGGTGCCGGCGTTGGTAAGACCGTTCTTATACAGGAGCTTATCAGAAATATCGCTACCGAGCACGGCGGCTATTCTATATTTACCGGCGTTGGAGAGCGTTCCCGTGAGGGTAATGACCTCTGGAACGAAATGCAGGAATCCGGCGTTATCAATAAGACTGCGCTTGTATTCGGTCAGATGAACGAGCCTCCGGGATCACGTATGAGAGTTGCTCAGACAGGTCTTACTATGGCTGAGTACTTCCGTGACCGTGAACATAAGGATGTGCTCCTGTTCATTGACAATATTTTCCGTTACGTACAGGCTGGCTCAGAGGTATCCGCTCTTCTCGGACGTATGCCGTCAGCCGTTGGTTATCAGCCTACACTTGCTACGGAAGTAGGCGAGCTTCAGGAGCGTATCACATCTACAAAGAACGGTTCTATCACTTCGGTACAGGCTGTATACGTGCCTGCCGATGACCTTACTGACCCTGCACCGGCTATAACCTTCGCTCACCTTGACGCTACAACAGTTCTTTCACGTAAGATAGTTGAACAGGGTATATATCCTGCCGTTGATCCACTGGAGTCAAATTCACGTATCCTTGAGCCTGAAATAGTAGGCGAGGAGCATTACTACGTTGCAAGACGCACTCAGGAGCTTTTACAGAAGTACAAGGAATTACAGGATATCATCGC
>DEBW01000016.1:45326-45577 GCA_002348905.1 Ruminococcus flavefaciens
CGTTAAAGGACACTATCGAGGGCTTCAAGGCTATAATCGAAGGCGATATGGACAAGTATCCTGAGGCTGCCTTCCTCATGGCTGGAACTATCGACGATGTTCTCGCTAAGGCTAAACAGATAGAGGACGGTGAGTGAGACGATGGCTAAGACATTATACCTTGAGATAATCGCCACTGACAGAGTTTTCTTCAAGGGCGATGTCGAACACTTAGTCATAACCGCTATAGACGGTCTTTTGGGAATACTCCC
>DEBW01000016.1:45671-49726 GCA_002348905.1 Ruminococcus flavefaciens
CTGCCTACCGGAGAGCTGAAATATATGGTAAACGGTGAGTGGAAATACGCTGCTATATCTGAGGGATTCATACAGGTAATGCCCGATAAGGCGGTAATACTCGCAGATTCATGTGAGCTTCCGGAGGAGATAGACATCAAACGTGCCGAGGAAGCAAGAGAACGTGCTGAGGAACTTATGCGTCAGAAGCAGAGTATCCGTGAATACTACGAGACACAGGCTGCTCTCAACCGTGCTATGAACCGTCTTAAAGTATCACAGAAACATTTTAAATAATCTGTATGGGGCGGATATCATCCGCCTCATTGNNGCCGAAGGCGGCGTTCCCTACAAGTAATTTGTTCATAATTCCAAATTTGAGCTGCTGTAATTGTGCATATTTTTGAAATGGGAATATTTTCAGCTCATATGCTTGACTTTTTTATAAAAATATAGTACAATAATTGTAATTGTCACGGATGTGCGTATGTTATACCTTTTAGGTGTAATTACTGTCTTTCCGTGAAATTTTAATGCGTTAACGCTTCATAGGCGTAACGTTCAAAAGTTATAGGAGGCACATGACCGTGAAAAAGACCGGCAAATCAACTTTCTTCATTGTCGTTGCTCTGATCGCGCTGTTCGCAGTGTCGGCTATCACCGGATTTGACTATATCTTCGGCGATAACACGACCACGGTTGTCAAGGGCGTTGACGATATCCGTCTTGGTATAGACATCAAGGGCGGTGTTGACGTTACATTTGCTCCGGCAGACGACTACGATGCTTCGGAAAGCCAGCTCGATGCTGCTACCGCTATCATCAAAACCCGTCTCGCTTCCCTTGGCATTAACGATAACGAGATCTACAGCGACCCGCAGAGCGATAGAATTATCGTTCGTTTCCCTTGGCAGGCTGGCGAAAGCAATTTCGATCCTGAAGGCGCTGTTAAGGAGCTTGGCGAAATGGCTGAGCTTACATTCAGAAAAGGTACTGACTCTGAGACCGACGAGGAGGGCAATACCGTTCCTACTGGTGATATCGTTATCAATGGTTCTGATATCGCTGAGGCAGGCTACACTCAGCAGCCTGACAGCTATGGCAACCTTGAATGGGTTGTTACTCTCAAACTCAATGCATCAGGTACTGAAAAATTCGGCACAGCTACTTCTGAACTGGCTGGTTCTCAGACACCTATCTCAATATGGATGGATAACAATATGATATCCTCTCCGACAGTAAACAACGCTATCACAAACGGTAACGCTGTTATTACTGGTAACTTCACAAGCGAATCTGCTAAGAAGCTTGCCGATCAGATCAACTCCGGTGCGCTTCCTTTCAAGATAATCACAAAGAGCTTCAAGACCATTTCTCCTACAATGGGTGAAGGTTCTCTTGACGCTATTCTCCTTGCAGCTTACATAGCTTTCGCTCTTATAGCTGTATACATGATAGTACTCTACAGAGTACCTGGCTTTGTAGCTGTTATAGCTCTCTGCGGACAGATCGCAGGTTCTATCGCTGCTATCACAGGCTGGTTCGGCTTCATGCCGGGCGCTACACTTACTATACCGGGTATCGCAGGTATCATACTTGCTGTAGGTATGGGTGTTGATGCCAATATCATCACCGGCGAGCGTATCAAGGAAGAGCTTCGCTCAGGCAAGTCACTTGACTCTGCTATCCGTGTTGCTTACAAGAGAGCTTTCTCTGCTATCCTTGACGGTAACATCACAAACGTTATCATCGCTATCATACTCATGGGTGCATTCGGCGTACCAACAAGCTTCTTCTCAAAGATACTGAATAAGTTTGTATTCTTCATGTTCGGCGCAACTGCTGAGGGTGTTGTTTACTCCTTCGGCTTTACACTTCTCGTAGGTGTTATCTGCAACTTCATCTTCGGAGTTTTCGCTTCAAGACTTATGGTAACTTCACTCTCCAAGACAGCAAAGAACAGAAAGCTTTACGGAGGTGATGAAAAATGAGTAAGAATACTAAAAAGCCGGCAGCCGCAGCTCCTGCTTACAAAGGCAAGATCTATGACTTCTGCTCAAAGAAGAAAATGATACTCATTATCGCCGTATGCGTTATTATTGCTCTTATTGCAGGTATTGCTGTAAGAGGCGTTAACCTCGCTATCGAGTTCGAGGGCGGTACAATGCTCACTTACTCCTACGAAGGCGACCTCGATACAAACGCTGTACAGAGCGAGGTAAGCAAGAAGGTAACTACTCCTGTTACCGTAAGACGAGGCGAGAGCCTTGATTCAAGCGGCTATCAGATAACAGTATCCTTCACTACTGAGGACGGCTTCAATGCAGACGCTCAGCATGAGCTTACAGAAGCACTTCAGACTGCTTTCCCTGACAATAACCTCGTACTCTTTGATTCAAACGACGTAAGTCCTTCATCCGGACGTGAGTTCCTTCTCAAATGCCTCGTTGCAGTTGTATTTGCAGCAATACTCATCATCTTCTACATCGCTGTAAGATTTGCAAAGATAGGCGGCTGGTCAGCAGGTGTTTGCTCAGTATTTGCACTCTGCCACGATATACTCGTTGCATTTGCAGCATCTGTGATTTTCGGATTTGAGTTCAACTCAAACATCGTTGCAGTTGTACTGACTATCCTCGGTTATTCTATCAATAACACTATCGTTATCTACGACAGAATCCGTGAGAACGAAACACTCATGCCAAAGGCTTCACTCAATGAGCTTATCAACGCAGGCTGTTCACAGTCTCTCACACGTTCTATCAGAACATCTATCACAACTATCGGTACAATGCTTGTAGTAACAATAGTAGTTCTGGTAAGCGGATATGATTCACTTCTCAGCTTCTCGGTACCGCTTGTATTCGGACTTCTCTCCGGTACATATTCTTCACTTTTCGTTGCACCAGTAACATGGTCATGGTGGAAAGGCGGCAAAAAGGCTGAAAAGAAAAAAGAAGAAAAGTAAATAATAAAACTAAGGACGGATAACTTGATTATCCGTCCTTTTTTATTATAAATAATCAGGAAATTTTTTATGTCAGCTAACGGCTAATAGCTAATGGCTGAGTTCTGAGCTCTGACAGCTAATTCCTTTTTCTTACTATCTTTCCTGTTACAAGAGCGATAGTATACGCTATGCCGATGATAAGCACGTACCATATCACTGACATGAACCACGGCTGCTCATACACCATAAGAAACGGGTATGGACCTTCTACAACTCTCAGCACGTTCAGAAGCATCATAACAGTGCCGTAAAGGAAAGTAGGCACGGCAGCGATACAGGCGTATATCTTCTTTATATCGCTGTTCTGCTCCAGAAATGCAAAGGATATAAACGATATTATCGGACACAGGATATGGTGGTATATCTGCGGTCCTTTGTAGAGAACGTCTCCGACCATTCCATACGGCACAGCCATAGGGACAAGTATAGTCACTACAACAAGAAATGTAACGGACAGGCACACGGCTGCACAGTATCTCATAAGCTTTACCCATTGCGGTATCTTCCCATCCCCTGAGAAGTGCGCTATGAGCCAGCAGAGGCTCGCTGTGAATGCGAGTATATTACTTTGCACTGTGTACCATATAAGCACATTCAAACCGTTTCTGAAGCTTATAGCAGTACCGATGATCTCAAGTATAACTATAGCAGTATTTGCAATTACTGCTGGATTTTTAATTTTCTCCATAATTTCACCTCTATACAAAAAGGGACAGCCTTTATGACTGTCCCTTAGATGTACTATATAGTAATTAGCCCATTACAACTTCAACTTCGTGAACGCCTTCGCCGCAAACTGGGAGTATGCATCCGTCAACAGCCTTGCCGTCAACAGTCATGGACTTAACGCCCTTGCATACGTGGTTAGGGTTCTTGATAGTGATATTGTATGTAGCGCCACGGAACTTACGTGTAGCCTTGAAGCCGTCCCACTCGTGAGGGATAGACGGATCAACTCTGAGACCGTCGAAATCAGGCTGTACGCCGAGGATGTACTGTGAAATAGCAACCATATTCCAAGCGGCTGTACCTGTGAGCCATGAGTTCTTGCCCTGACCGAAGTTCT
>DEBW01000047.1:0-4108 GCA_002348905.1 Ruminococcus flavefaciens
AATCCGGCAAAGCCGGATTTCCGGTTTAATCAGTGTTTCCTTAATTATATACATTTTCAATAAAAGATTTGACGCGATAAATATATTATGATATAATGTTACCAGTTGCAGTGGCCTGAATATATCTCACGCGTGCTCCGGTTCTCGTGGGATTTTTATAAATGAGGAGAATACTATCGACAGGAGGATGACAAATGGCTGATCTGTCACATGTTATAGATGAACTGAACAGCATAATAAACGAACTCGATAATATACGGCATGAACTTGGCCGCTTTCAGGGGATAAATACCGGGATGTTCGTTTCTGCTCTGGATGAAAGTATAAGCAGTTACAAGAACGCAAGATCAATACTTTGCAGCATAGATACCTCAAAGGCTGATGACTGAAAACATGAGAAAAATAAGTTTAAAGGCAGGTCTGATAATATCGTTTGTCACCCTGCTTGTGATCGGAGTGTGTGGATGCATGTTTGAAAAAGACAAGAAAAGATATCCGTTATTCAAGGAAAGCTGCGAAGCATATCTTGAAGAAAAGTACGGGGAAGATTTTACTTTCGCAGAACCCTATGATGATTTCCAGCCTGAAAAGTCATCTGCTAAATGGTATTTCCGTTCGGCAGCATTATCAGGGAATGAAGGCAGTGACGATAAAATTCTGGTCAGAGTCTGGTTTGAAAATGATAAGGTAAATTATCGTGACAACTATCTGGCATTTTATTTCGGGGAACAGAGACTTCACATAATGAATGAGATCGCGAGTGAAGTTTACGGTGAGTGCCGGGTTAAAAGTCCGGTGGTAAAAGGACATGTTCTGCCAGAAAACTTTAATAAGAATACCAGCCTTTCAGAGTATCTTGGTTCAGACGGGTCGAATTTAAAGTGTGAGATCTTTCTTGCACCGGGATATGATGATTCTGACAGAGAGGAAAAGCTCAGAGCCTTATATGAGAAATTTCACGAAAAGAATGTGATATGCTGTGCAAATGTGTTCTATACTACAGATGAGACTGTATACGACAATTATGAAGATCCTTCACTCAGAGCCACTAAAGGATGGCATTCATATCACGGACAGATCTGGCTGCACGGGAATGTAAATAACTATGAGAAAGAAGCACGGTGGATATGAGTATGGGAGAATCAGTATTACAGAACGGAATTAATATGGATGAAGCCAATACTGCGTTTGTATTCGATACTCTTATGTACAGCAATGCACTGACTGACCCCGACTATGAGGGAATGGATATACGTTCTGTCGTTGAACAGATATCTGTGTCAGGAGGCCTTAACGAGGATGAAAGTGCTGCGGTGGCAGCAGTGAGAACATTTCTCGACACGCCGAAAGGACAGGAACTGCACATAGGAGAATACGTACTCGGCGACAGCAGTGAATTCACCAGTTATAACAGCGAATACCGCGGGGCATATGAGGCTGTTTTCTACAGAGACAACGGTACTTCACGGGATGTTTTTCTTGCTTTCAAGGGAACAGGTGACGGAAGATGGTTCGATAATGCCGTCGGTCTGGTTACAGAGTATTCACCGTATCAGAAGAAAGGTCTTGAGTTCTTTGATCATGCCATCGAAAAGCTGGGTATCGATTCATCCTGCAACGTTATGCCTACCGGACATTCCAAGGGCGGCAACGGTGCGCAGTTTGTAACTCTGTATTCAAAGTACGGTCATCTTGTTGATCACGTCTACTCATTTGACGGCCAGAGTCCGTCTCAGGCTGCTATAGATCATACCCGTGAAGTCTTCGGAGAAGAATACTATAAGGAACAGTGCTCAAAGATGTATTCGATATGCGGTGACAATGACTATGTTAATGAGCTGGGACCGGGAATTTTCAGTAAAGAACAGAAAATGTACATCGGAACTCCGACAGGTGATGTGGATTTCGAAGGAGCCCATGCGCCGTTCAGGAAAGATGAAAGCGGAAATCCGATTCCTACGCTTTTTGATTTTAACGGCGGGGGACTGCTTCCGGAAGTGAGCAGACAGAGAGGATTAGCTGCACTGGCGAAGAGCCTCAATAAATATGTTTTTTCTCTTCCGGATGAAGACCGTGATGCAGTCTGCCGTTCAATGATGTCGGTAATAGAAGTAGCACTTGGCGGAGACAGCGTCGGTCTGAACGGTGAGTCTTCGGGAGTGTCGGATTATATAATTGCGTTATCCGAGCTTGACATTATTGCAGGATCGCTGTTTACAGATTTGTCAGTACAGAAAAGTATAGACAAAGCACTTCTCAATTTTCTGAAAAAGCCGCTTCAGTTTAAGGATAATGCACTGATCTCAACGGTTACACAGCTGGCAGTTACAGTATGTTATTATGCCGGACTCAGACTTGCGGTCACTGCGGTTGAAATTTTTCTCCTCTGTGTATCCAGCGTGGTTTCAAACATAGCCAGAGTATCAAGAGCGGTTATGAAATGCAAGGAGTTCTGCTCGGATATTCTGAGTATTATGAAAAACGGCTTGAAAAATCTGAGCTCAGACAGCAGCATAAAATGCGATACTTCCGCACTCCGCGGACTTGCTGACAGGATCAGGAACGTCAATTCAAGACTCGGTGCTCTTGATAAAGAAATATCCGGGCTATACAGCAAAGTAAAATGGACAGACCTGTTGGATCTGCAGCTGGCAGATATGAAAATAGGCCATTCAGTCAAACTGGAGTTATGCGCAAACTATCTCAGTGATACTGCTGACAGGCTTGAAGCAGACGAAAGAGATATGATGGCACCGTCCGAAAAGGTGGTGCCTGCGGCACAATAGAAAATTCAGATGCACAGAGCGCATCTGAATTCTGAAAACATTAAGCTTGCACGTTTAATTGCGGGCAAATTGAAATTCAAACAAAACGAGAGCTGCCTTAAGGCAGCTTATTGATAGTATCAGGCATCAGCGATGCCTGATACCTTTTTTATGCCCGACAATAAAAGTCATTGTAATTTTTGTACTCATACGCAGAAAGTCGCTGCACTTTTTGCACTTTGACACAGAAAGTCGTTGCACTTTTTGTGGCGATGTGCTATAATGAATTTACAAACGATGATAGTAACTATTATTTCAGACTGATGATAAATAATACGCGCTACACGGTAATCATGATAAATCTGGAGCTGATGTTATGGAACGCGCAGCTATGGCTGAGTTGTTAGGATGGAAAAATAAAAGAAACAGAAAGCCGCTTATAATCGAAGGAGCCAGACAGGTCGGAAAAACGTGGCTCATGAAAGAGTTCGGCAGACTTCATTATCAGAATACAGTTTATATCAATTTCGACTCTGATCTTAGTATCAGGGAATTGTTTGATCAGGACATGAATGTAAACAGGATAATCACAGGACTGGAGCTGTTTTCGGGTAAGAAAATAGATGCAGAAAAGACGCTTATTATTTTTGATGAAATACAGGAAGTGCCTTCCGCACTTTCTTCACTAAAGTATTTCTATGAGAACAATCCGGAGTATAATGTTGTATGCGCCGGTTCGCTTTTGGGTATAGCTTTACACAGCGGAACATCTTTTCCGGTCGGTAAGGTCGATTTTATAAAGCTGTATCCGCTGTCGTTCTCGGAATTCCTGTATGCATCGGGAAATGACAGATATGCTGATCTGCTCGCGGGTAACGATTTTCAGATGATAAATACATTCAGGAGTTTTTACACTGATGCACTCAAACATTATTATTTTACCGGAGGCATGCCGGAAGCTGTGCTCTGCTATGCCGAAACAAAAGATTTTAATGAAGTGCGCAGGATTCAGCGTCGTATTCTCGATGCCTATGAACAGGATTTTTCAAAGCATGCTCCGAATGATATTGTTCCTAAAATAAGAATGGTATGGAACAGCATACCTTCACAGCTTGCAAAAGAGAACAAAAAATTTCTGTATGGTCTTGTAAGAGAAGGGGCAAGAGCCAAAGATTATGAAACTGCAATAATGTGGCTTTCGGACTGTGGTCTGGTATATAAGATCCCGCGTGTAAATTCTCCGAAACTTCCTCTTAAAGCATATGAAGATATGAAAGCGTTTAAGTTATTCGTTCATGACACCGGACTTCTTGGATGTATGACCGGCCTTGGTGCCAGAACGC
>DEBW01000047.1:4271-5949 GCA_002348905.1 Ruminococcus flavefaciens
AATGACAGGGGAAGCTGTGAGATCGATTTTGTTATCGATAACGGTGAGATGGTCATTCCGGTGGAAGTTAAGGCTGAGGAAAATCTTCAGGCCAAAAGTCTTAAGTCGTTCCGTGAAAAGTATTCTCCGGAAATATCGGTCCGCACATCTATGTCGGAATACAGAAAAGAAGAATGGATGATAAACATCCCTCTTTATATGACGGGCAGTCTTGGTAACATAGTGAAGTCAAACTCTGAAGTATAGGATTTACAGCTTATTCACAGATTTTCGACGAGGTAATTATGAACGAAGAACTATATCTGATCCCGCGAAGAAAAAAGGGGATCCTTCATTTTATATTCAGCAGAACAGGTATAGTTCTGCTGTTTGTTGCTGTCCAGATAGCGATCTTCTATTCGCTTTACAACTGGTTTACAGATTATTTCAAGTGGTTTTCCGCTTTTCAGCTTGTGTTTTCCGTTGGAATGGTGTTCTATCTGTTCAACGATATAATGGATTATTCAGCAAAGCTGACCTGGCTGTTTCTTATTATGATATTTCCGTTTCCGTCTACAATTTTTCTGTGGTATACGAAGAAAAATATCGGTCACAGGCTTGTAAAGGAACGAAGCCGGGAAATGATCGCGGAAACAAAGCAGTACTTAAAGCAGAATGAGCAGACGATAACAAAGCAGGAGATCGTTGATTCCGCCACGGATGATCTCTGCCGCTATCTCAACAGGAGCGGGTGCTTTCCGCTGTACGAGAACACGGAAGTCCGTTATTTTCCTCTCGGAGATGATATGTTTGTGACACTGCTTGAAGAACTGAAGAAAGCGGAAAAATTCATCTTCCTTGAATATTTTATAGTCAATGAAGGACATATGTGGGGAAGCATTCTTAAGATACTGGCAGACAAGGCAGCCGAAGGTGTTGACGTAAGGCTGATGTATGACGGAATGTGCGAGGTTAGTCTCTTGCCTCACAATTATCCTGAAAAACTGAAAAAGGCGGGTATCAGATGCAAACCTGTTGCACCGATAACTCCGTTCCTCTCAACGCATTACAATTACCGTGATCACCGGAAGATACTTGTGATCGACGGCCGGGTCGCTTTCAACGGCGGGATCAATCTTTCCGATGAATACATAAACATCGGCTCCCGTTTCGGACACTGGAAAGATACAGCGGTCATGCTTGAAGGCGAAGCAGTACAGAGTTTTACACTTATGTTCCTGCAGATGTGGAATATGACCGAACACGAGCCCGTATGGGAACCGGCACACACCAGCGTTCAGGCGAAGAATGACGGTTTTGTCATGCCTTACTGTGACTGCCCTCTTGACGGTGAAAAAGTCGGAGAAAGCGTGTACATTGATATTCTTTACCGTGCAAAAACGTATGTGCATATTATGACGCCTTATCTCATACTTGACAATGAACTCGAAACAGCCCTGAAATATGCTGCACAGCGCGGAGTGGATGTAAAGATCATTTTACCGGGTATTCCGGATAAAAAGTCAGCGTATGCACTTGCCAAAACGCATTACCAGTCGCTTACCGGAGCGGGAGTCGGAATATATGAATACGCTCCCGGATTTGTCCATGCAAAAGTATTTGTAAGCGATGATGAAAAGGCAGTTGTCGGAACTATCAATCTTGATTACAGAAGCCTTTATCATCATTTTGAATGTGC
>DEBW01000165.1:0-2380 GCA_002348905.1 Ruminococcus flavefaciens
GCGTATATCAAGTGGAACTTTACAAAATTCCTAGTTGACAGAACAGGTAAGGTTATCGCACGCTTTGAGCCTACAACTGATATGGCAGAGGTGCGTAAGGTTGTTGAAGAATTTCTTGGGTGAGGCTATGAACGAAAAATTTGACCTTCAGGAATATCTGACAAAGGGTGTTGAGCGGATAGTTGGCGAAGCTGTCAGGGCAACGCTGAAAAATCCAAGCGAAAGTGCCTTTATGCTGAAATTTGCAGCAGCAAGTTGCAGCGCTTCCAAACGCCGCAGGAAAGCCGAAGATAATGGCGAGCACATCCCCCCGTTCCTCATTGCAAGTATCACAAGCAAGTGCAATCTTCATTGTGCAGGCTGTTATTCACGGTGCAATCATGCTACTGTTGATTCCGAGCCTGTGAAACAGCTGACTGAAACAGAATGGCTAAGGATATTTGATGAAGCAGACGAAATGGGCATCAGCTTTATCCTTCTCGCAGGCGGTGAACCTATGCTCCGGCGGGATATCATCGAAGCCGCAGGTCAGAAGCAGAATATCCTCTTCCCTATATTTACCAATGGCACTTTTATAGATGAACGCTATTTCGAGCTTTTTGACAAGTGCCGCAACCTTATCCCTGTCATGAGCATTGAAGGCAACCGTGAGCAGACCGATTCACGGCGTGGCTCCGGAATTTATGATAAACTTATCTCCAATATGGACGAGTTCAGAAAACACGGACTTGTTTTCGGAGCATCTGTTACTGTTACAACGCATAACTATAAAGAAGTGACTTCTGATGCTTTTTTAGCCAGTCTTTCTGAAAAAGGCTGCAAAGCGGTCATATTTGTGGAGTATGTTCCTGTAACCGATGAAAGTAGCGAGCTTGCTCCGGGCGATGTACAGAGAGAGTACCTGATGAACAAGATACAGCATCTGCGTGAGGAACGTCCCGAAATGGTGTATATCTCATTCCCGGGAGATGAAAAAAGTTCGGGAGGCTGTGTTGCAGCTGGTCGAGGTTTCTTTCACATCAATTCTCATGGCGGAGCTGAGCCCTGTCCGTTCTCGCCATATTCTGATATCAATGTGAAGGATACATCACTTCGTGAGGCTTTGCGTTCTCCGCTGTTTACAGCTCTCAGAAGTGGCGATATCCTGCTTGACGATCACGACGGAGGCTGCGTTCTTTACGAAAAGAAAGCACAGGTAGAGGCACTTTTAAAACTCTGAAAGGAATGATAGAAATGGATATGCCTGAAATCATAAAGTCACGCAGAAGCGTGAGAACATTTGACGGTACTCCTCTTACTGCTGAACATAAGGCAAAGCTTGAGGAGTTTATCAGTACGATATCAGCACCCTACGATATCCCTATAGAGTTTGTTTTGCTTGAAAAGGAGAAGTATGGGCTTTCGAGTCCGGTCATATCCGGTGAAAGCATGTATGTTGCTGCAAAATCAAAAGCTGTTCCGCACAGTGAGGAGGCATTCGGATATGCCTTTGAACAGCTTGTACTTTTTGCATGGTCGCTTGGTATCGGCACTACATGGATAGGCGGAACTATGAAGAGAGAAATATTTGAAAAAGCAGTTCAGCTTCAGGACGGTGAGAGAATGTACTGCGTAAGTCCTCTCGGATATCCTGCGGCAAAAATGTCGTTCAAAGAAAAAGCTATGAGAACAGCTATACAGGCTGACAAACGCAAAGCTGCCAAGGAACTGTTTTTTGAAAACAGTTTTTCAACACCCATTAATGACTGCGATGAAAAGATAAGCACTGCTCTTGAAGCTGTCCGTCTTGCACCGTCAGCCGTAAATAAACAGCCGTGGCGTATAATCCGCTGTGGTAACGACTTCCACTTTTATGAAAAGCACAGCAAAGGCTACATCAGCGAACAGGGCGATATGCAAAAAATTGACATGGGCATTGCGCTTTTTCATTTTATGAATATAACAGACGGAAAGCTCGGAATTGCCGAACCTGATATATCTGCGCCAACTGACATAGAGTACATTGCGACAGTTACAGTCTGACATTCATTTATTCCTCAAAGGAGTGATAATATGAATGTATTTACGCCAATGCAAAAGGCAGTCTCATGTGTTCTGAAAATTGTAGTGATCTTTTCAGCGATACTTGGTACTTTTCTGAGCGCCTATGCAGGACGGCATTCTTTTATGGGCGGCAGCCGTGTTTTCATGTACTTCACGATACAGTCCAATATTGCCATCGCCATAATATGTGCGGCAGGTCTGAAAGGACTGTTCAGGAACAAATCTGTCAGCGACCTGTGGTGGGTAATAAAATTCGTAGGAACAGTTTCAATCACCCTTACGGGAGCAGTCTTCTGTTTTGTATTGGCTCCAACACTTGGGAATGCGGCGTGGAATC
>DEBW01000165.1:2438-5717 GCA_002348905.1 Ruminococcus flavefaciens
AGCAGCAATATCAAGAAGAGTAACACGTTCTGGGTGATAGTTCCGCCAATTCTGTATGCTGTCTACGCTGGCATTGGATATGTCGAAAACTGGCAGTTTGCGGAAGGTTATAATTATCCGTACTTCTTCCTCAACTGGGGAAGTCCTGCCGGAGCATTCGGCTTCACCGACGAGCTGCCGTTCATGGGCTGTGCGTGGTGGATAATTTTCCTTTTTGTAGTACTGCTGATCGTCGGATATCTGTATCTGAAAATAGTAGATATACTGAAAAGGTTTAAGAATCGGAATCCGTCTTAATAGTCTTTATGAAGAAAGACAAGATTTCTATCTGAATAAAACAACAGAGTCTTCACAGTTTCGGCTGTGAGGACTTTTTTGTCTTGTGATAATGATTTAAAAACCGCCAAGCCCTCTGTGACCGTAAACCTTGCACTTGTTCAGTTCGGTTTCAAGTGCGGTGAATTCATCATCCGTCAGCTCAACCTGTGAGGCAGTCAGATTCTCAATGATACGCTTCACCCTCCGGCACCTGATAAACACCAAGTCCGAACTGCGGGATTTTCGTACCGTCATTCAAGATAATGTAAGCCTGCATAATTATATCTCCTCAGATAAGTCCGTTATTTTTAAGCCACTTTTCAATAGTGGACTTTGCGCCTTTTACGCCACTGCCCGTGAGAGAAAGTCCCTCGCCGACATTTGCATATTTCTTGATATCCGAAACACTCTTGCCGAGTCCGCTGCCCTCGTTGGTGCAGAGCGGGTAGACCGTCTTGCCGTTCAGATCAGCGTTATCGAGAAACGTGAACACCGCCATCGGCATCGTTCCCCAGTAGTTGGGATAAGCGAGAATGATCGTGTCATAGCCGGAAACATCGGGCATCTCTTTCAGCTCGGGGCGAGCTTTTTCTCTCAGATGAGCCTTTGCTTCTTCGATACAGGTCATATAGTCAGCGGAGTAAGGCTGCACCATTTCGAGCTTGAAGCTGTCAAAGCCTGTAAGCTCCGTAATGTGTCCGACTGCGATCTCAGTGTTGCCAACCTCCACATACTTCATCGAACCTCCGAAATAGTTTTCATCTGCTCTTGAAAAATAAATAACGATAGCGTTCATATTAGTTCCTCCTTTGCGATTTAGGTAACTCCTGTTCCTTATGTGCTTATTGTAGCATATTTATTCTGATAATTCAACGGACAGTTTCATTTAAACGGTTACATATGTAACGGTTAGCGTGAAAAGGTTACTTATCTATTTGAGAAATTAAAGCATGCTGTTTTCTGATATTCACGTCAATGTGTTTATCTGAATATAACAATAAGAGTAAGGCAGCCATCGGCTGCCTTCACATATACTATTTCAGTTTATTGTAATCCTGTTCGGAAACTGTCTCGCACCATTCCGTACTGCAATCCTCGCCCTGAATCTCAACCGCAAGATGTGCAAACCAACTGTCCTTAGCCGCACCATGCCAGTGCTTGACCTCGGCAGGGATATTCACAATATCGCCCGGATTTAATTCTCTCGCTTTCTTGCCATACTCTTGATACCAGCCACGACCGCCGACACAGATCAGCATCTGACCGCCGCCGCTTTTTGCGTGGTGGATATGCCAATTATTGCGGCAGGCAGGCTCAAAGGTCACGTTGTAGATCGGTATTTGTTCCGTGGAAACAGGCGCAAGATAGCTTTGTCCCACAAAGTAATCGCCGTAAGGATTCGGTTCGCCTATGGGAAAAATTATCTCGTTTTGGAACTTGTTCTTATCGGAAACGGCAGGAGCGTTCTCAGCATAAACTTCCTTAGCGATATTGAACACAGCCCATGCGTGAGGCCAGCCAGCATAAAAAGCAGTGTGAGTAATGACTGCTGCCATTTCTCTCTGCGATACGCCGTGATTCTTAGCGTTCTGGATATGATAGCGGATAGAATTATCCGTCACGCCCTGAGACATAAGAGCAACCACTGTGATGATACTGCGTGTTTTCAAGTCAATATCAGTATTGTTCCAGTTCTCACCAAACAGGATATCATCATTGAAATGTGCAAAGTCGGGAGCGAACTCACCGAGCTGATCTCTGCCTGCTGTCTGTACGATTTTTTCTGCCATTGTGACACCTACTTTCTTATGTACATTTCTTCATCAGTCTATCAGATCATCTCTGATAAAGTTCGTCGGCTGCCACGGTTCGCCCTCCGGCAGACCGTATTTTTCCTTTCCGAGAGCAATAGACTTCATCAGGAAAGTCATATTTCTTGCAAGGATACGCATATTCATAAGTCCCTCAGCATCATAGGCAGCTTCACCTGATTCTCTGCCGTGAACGCTGTTCCAGTAACGACTTGAAGCAATAGGCATTCCGGTTATCGTGAAATACTTGTTCAGTTCATCGAATGTGGAAGAACACCCGCCTCGCCTTGCAACGACAATGCTTGCACCAACCTTCATGGTCTTGTCAAAGTGAGTGCTGAAGAAAAGTCTGTCAAGACAGGCGATAAGTGTAGCATTTGCAGAAGCATAGTAAACAGGAGAAGCAACGATCAGTCCGTCTGCTTCTTCAAACTTCGGTGCAAGCTCATTGACCGCATCATTGAATACACAGTGTCCAAGCTCCGAACACTTCCGGCAGGCAATACAGCCTCTTATATCCTTGTTCCCGATATGACAGACATCAGTTTCAATTTCTTCTGCTGAAAAAGTCTTTACAAGCTCGTTGATTGCAATTGATGTGTTGCCGTTAGCCCTGGGGCTTCCATTTATGATAAGCACTTTCATACTGATTCACTCCTGTTACATGATTATATTTGGTCAATGACAGTTATTCTCTGACAAACTTTTTATCATGATTGGGCAGACCGCCCTTATCGCTGACATATCGCTCCACAGTCATGTGAAGATCATATTTGTCACGAAGCTCGGCAATCTTTTGCATCATTGGCGATGCGTGGTGACGATCGATAGCCGCCTGATCTGTCCATTCGTCTATCAGCAGAACAGTTTCGGGATCATCAAAAGAAAGATAATACTCGTACCGTAAATTACCATTCTCTTTGCGTATTGCTTCAACCGTCCCGCTTGCAGTCATTTCCTCCGCAAAAGCTCTCGCAGAACCGTTCTTGCCAGTGTATCTGAGATTCACGATAATGCTCATTGTATGCTCCTTTTATCAGATACCAAACGAATTGACCCATTCTTTCAGTTCACTCACAGAAACATTTGCGCTGAAACGCTTGCCGTCCTTGATGACTGCACTGTCGGACACGCTGGGGCGAAGCTCCTT
>DEBW01000165.1:5893-6273 GCA_002348905.1 Ruminococcus flavefaciens
TCTGTATCAGCGATAGCAGGACGGAAGGACTTATCATTCATCTCGACAGAGCTTCTGCTGTTCTTGTTCTGCCAGTTGAGGTCTGCGTTTGTGTAGGGTACGGCAGGCTTGATTTCATAAAGGTCTGCACCTGCTGCTTCTGCGAGATTTTTTGCCAGTTTAGCGGTCACGCCGCTTGCCGAAAAATAAGTTACTAATGCTTTGTTCATAATGATTTCCTCCTGTTCTTAGCCCATGCTTGCTTTCAGCACCTGAACAACTTCGTCACGGTCAAGCACCTTGTAGCCGCCGTTGAGAATAAATGTAGCGTCTGCAATGCCCTCGATCATATCTTCTTTTGCACCCAGTTCTTTCAGGTTCATCACAAGCCCGATCTCTTT
>DEBW01000165.1:6378-8572 GCA_002348905.1 Ruminococcus flavefaciens
ATGCCCCAGACCTCAGTTGCAAAACGTGCAAACTTCTTCAAACCGTAAGGCATGATATATCTGTAATACGGCAGTGAAACCGCAGCCAACGTCATACCGTGAGTTGCGTCAGTATATGCACCAACTGCCTGACCGAGCATATGTACCATCCAGTCCTCGGACTTGCCCTTGCCGACAAGCGTATTCAGCGCCCATGTAGCTGTCCACATAATGTTGGAACGTGCTTCGTAGTCCTGCGGATTCTCCACAGCGATACGGCTTGCGTGTATAAGTCCTTTCATAAGTCCCTCGCTGATGTAGTCGGAAGTGTTATCGTCCTCTCCTGAGAAATACTGCTCGCAGATGTGATTGAAAATATCATAAATGCCTGCGACCATCTGATATTTGGGCAGAGTCATGGTGTACTTTGGATTGAGTATAGAGAACTTCGGCATTACATCGTCACCGAACACATGACCTATCTTCTGCTTGGTGTGATGGTTTGTTATTACAGATCCGCCGTTCATCTCCGAGCCTGTTCCTGCCATAGTCAGTACACAACCCACAGGAATGATGTCACAGTCGGGCTCTTCAAAGCGTATAAAGTATTTCTCCCACGGATCATCTTTGCAGTTGACAGAAACGGAAACTGCCTTTGAATAGTCGCATACAGAACCACCACCGACAGCAAGGATAAAGTCTGCCTTGTTTTCACGGGCAATAGCTACGCCCTCGTTCAGCTTGTCGGAAGTCGGGTTCGGCATAACGCCCGATACCTCTGCAACATTCTTGCCGCACTCCTTGAGGATAGCGATTATCTCGTCATACAGACCGTTTTTTTTGATAGAACCGCCGCCGTAAACGAACAGGACATTCTGTCCGTAGTTTTTCAGCTCGTCCTTGAGATAATTGAGAGAATCCTCTCCGAAATAGAGCTTTGTGGGGTTGTGATAACTGAAATTTCCTAACATAGTGATTACCTCCGTTTTTTAATTTGAGAGCGTGACGGTCACATCGCCGCCGCCCAATAATGCCTTCAATTCTTCCTGTGTGATATTGTCGATATGTCCGAGCTTTGTAAAATTCCATGTATTCTCGTCATAGTATATCGTGATCTTGTTGCCCTGATACAGAATGATATCTCCCGGAACTGTTGTGATTGTTTCATCATTTTTCGGCAGACTTTGAGGAAGATCACCGACCTTTTCAAAATTGCCGTAATCGCTCATATCTACGGTAATATTGCCTTGCTTCAAAAGTTCTGTCAAAGCCTGAGCCGAGCTGTTATCTTCAAGAGTTGCTATAAGCTCCGTACCATTTACTGATATTTTCAGCTTATTGTCAGACTTTTCTTCGTTCAGAGGAAGTGTGTCATACCACGCTTTTACATCTTCTTTTGTAGCACCCGAAGAGAAACGCCTGCCTTCAAGCTGATTGCCTATTGGCACAAGTGCCTTGATATTTTTCTCACTTGTGGCAATTCCACTGCTTGCAGATGTACAGAACGGAATAACGGTCTTATCCGAGAAATCATAACTTTCAAGGAATGTATCAATAATGCGAGGCTCCTGTCCCCACCAAATTGGATAACCGAGGAAAATAGTATCATAGCTGTCGATAGAAGCTATCGGGTTTGCTATCTCAGGACGAACCGACTTGTCGTTCTGTTCTTTGTTGGCGCGGCAGTTATCGTCCTGATATTTTATGTCCGCATCGCTGTAAGGCACAGCCGCCTCGATAACATAGCTGTCTGCATTTGTAATGTCTATCAGGTATTCAGCAATTTTTTCAGTGTTTCCGGTACGCGAGAAGTAGATAACAAGTGTATCATTGTCATAAGCGGTATTCGGATTTTTCAAAACTTCACGCCTCATCAGGCAGAGGTCATATACGTCCCAGCGGTCATCACCGTTCAAATCATAAGGCTTTCCTGTCAGATCTTCTTCCACAGGCTTAGCAAGAATGAAGCCCTGCAAATTTCGTACATCCTGAATCGTATATGCAATCTTTTCTGTCGATGCTGAAACCCCATCGGCATCTGCTGATGTTTTTATCGTACCGCTTGTTGTCATCATAGCTGATACAGCGATAACTGTTGATGCAAGTATAGAAATCAGCTTATTCATAAAGCACCCCCGTGTTCTATGTTCCATATGAGGTTATCGAGCTTATCAAGCACAGCCTGTTCCTTGTGTATCGTATCGAGCAGAGCTTT
>DEBW01000165.1:8650-11986 GCA_002348905.1 Ruminococcus flavefaciens
AATGACTCAACCTCTTCATCTGTCATACCTGAGCTTTTCAGTAAGTCGGCAAGCTCCTTATTGGTTATTTCGGGTATTGTCACCTTCATTCGATCACCTCCGCAAAAAGAAAATGAGTACAGGTTTATGTCCTGTACTCAGTATAACATATATTTCTCAATATGTAAAATGCTTATATTTCATACTTTGGTATGCTCAGAATGTATACTTTTGATATATTCCAAGAATTTTCCCGCCGCACCTGCATATGGGCTCAGCTTCTTCCAAGCAAGTACCGATGTCATGGAAAGCTCCGGTTTCAGCGGACGGAACGCAAACCGTGCAGGATCGAACATATCCACAGCGCCCTCTACGCACATAACACAGGCTATGCCACGCTCTGCAAGCGGTGCAGCGTTGTCTATAAGATTCATGGTCGCTACTACATCAAGCTCCGAAACGGGATATTTCAGCCATTCTTCGATCTCACCACGTAAAGCATTACGGCTCGTCACCACAAGCGGTAGTTCTCTAAGTTGCTGACGTGTGATAGCCTTCTCGGACGAAAGTCGATGATTCGCAGGAAGAAGAACGCCCCATACTTCCTTAGTCGGAAGACGCAAATAATCGAATTTCTCTATATCTATCGGCTCCAACAGGAACCCGAAGTCAAGCAGACCGTGTTCAAGCCTTTCCTTAATAAGGTCGGCTGTTCCTGTAATTATCTCAAAACTCACAAGCGGATAGCGTTCACGGAAATGCTCTATCAGTTCAGGAAGAACGCTTGCTGCCTTTAGTCCGCCGCTACCTACGGAGATAACTCCGCTGATTTCCTCCTGTTCACGGAACTCACTGTCTATCTTGTTCATCAGCGACACAACTTCCTCTGCACGTCTGCGGAGCATAACGCCCGAATCGGTCAGCGTGAGTCGCTTGCCTCTGATGAATAACGTTGTGTGAAGCTCGTCCTCAAGCTCCTTCATCTGACGGCTGAGTGTTGGCTGTGTCACATGAAGCACCTCGGCGGCTCTTGATATGTTCTCCTCACGGACTACCGTCAGGAAGTATTCCAGTAATCGCAGTTCCATATGATCGCCCCCTTGTAAGCGGTATATAGGTTAATTATACCATACAACAAGCAAAAGGTCAATCGAATCATCCTTCAATTGCTTATTAATATTTAATCCGCATCGAAAGGCTTTTCGCTGTAAGCAATTATGACCGCAGCAAGTAGAGGGCTTTTTCTATATCGAGTTTATGGTGATATATAGCCATTTTTTGATTTGAATGTTAATGCGCCCTATCCACAGTACAGGCTGCAATAAGCGAAAACAAGTAATTCAGAAATACGTCAAAATCGGCGAATTTACGCTGTTTAGAGATAATGCTGAAAAGTTCTTCCGTGTGAAGGCTGAAAAGCATAGAATCCTGAACTGGCACGATATTCACGTTAATGTGTTTATCTGAATAAAAACAATGAGTCCTCACAATTCCGGCTGTGAGGATTTTTTCTATTGAATTGACTTTTCTACATTCCTGTGCTATGATATAAAAAACGGCTGTTTCTGTAAAGAGAATATAAGGATAATGTGAAATACCATATTATCTTGCACAGCTTTTTATGTATTGAAATCAAAGGAGGAAAACATGAAACTAAACAAAGAAACTATAAATGCTATAATCAGAAATAACTCCAGATTCCTTTCAGCTTATTCCGAACCTGAACCTTATTTCATTTACAATATAAAGAAATACACCGAAGATTTTGACGCGGAGGTAATCAACTTATATTACAAGAAACTGAGATATGCCGTAGATAATTCAGAAAGGCTTGTAAATGAGATGTTCAGAGATGAATTTTATGATTTTTATGGAATTGACAGGAATGTTGTATCATCTCCCGAACAAATGCGCTCTGAACTGATTTTCGATTCGTTTGCTATGGATGTAAATGATAAGTCTGTTGGTGTTTATTTCTCGAATGAACGTTTCATGTTCGGGCATTTTATAGATGTATGTTGGGATGCTGACTGGAACTTTTTGTGGTGTTGGATAGATTAATAGGTGCATATGAAAGTATTATTCCTGTGTAAGATATATCATTAAATAAGCCTTGTCCAAAGTTGGGCAAGGCTCTTATCTTTTCTGATAGTATTTATTCGTTATACAGCTCAAGCAGCCGCTTTATCCTGTGTCTGATAAAGCCATTAAGCGCTGAAAGCCGTTCATCAGAGACAGGGTAATCCGTATGGTTTACAAAGTTGAAATCCCTGATATTGTCAATACGCTCATACATCTCTTTGCTTATAAGCTTGGGAATATGGTCGTCAAAGCTGTAGTAAGTAAACGGAACATGGTTGCTGCCATAGTCTATAAAGGCTTCTGTTGTTTCTTCCTTGCAATGACTGCAAAGTCCCATGCCATTATCAAATACAGGAGCAAGGCTGATGATCTCATACGTGTCCGAATCAACAAGAAACTGAATGTTGTTCAGATGTCTGTCATAGTTGCAGGTCAATGCATCAAGAACAAGCATATCACGCAGTCTTTCACCTGCGTTCAACTTATCGATACACACAAGATACTCAGGCAGTTCAGAGCAATCCATGAAATAATACACCGATGATATCATGCTGACTTTCTTAGAAGTAATCAGCTTGCAGGAACTTACGATTCTGTCATAATAGCTGTCAAGGTCATATTCGATATGCTCAATACCAAGAGCATTTTCAAGCTGTGAAACAAAGTATTCAGAGTATGGTTCATATCCGGCACCGGTGAATCCTTTTGTTCCGCCTTTGAGAAGATAAACTCCATCAGTACGTCGTACCCAGCACTTAGGAAGCATTCCGTCTGTACCGTACTCAGGAGAAGTTGTCTTGAAGCTAAGGTCGGATATGCCACCCATAAAAGCGGTCTGTGATACTATTTCATTGAACTCGTTGTCATAAAGATTCACATCAGCCCATGTGCTGTCAGAATGCTCTTCCTTTATCCACAGCGTATCAGTAAGAGTAAGACCGAGTGAAATATCAATAAAGCTCTTGATATCGGTCATTCCAAGATTACGCAGCATTTTTGCGATCTCTGCACGGTGTTTAGCGCTACGGCGAGTTTCAAGCCAGCTTTTTAGCTTCATATCGCCGTATATCTCTGGGAGACTGCCGGATACAAGCTTAGGAACAGCAATGCCGAGTCCATTGATGATATAGTCAAATTCTGCGATGATACGGTCTTTGTTCATTATATAATACACGGCACAGCCTCCTTTCAGCGATTTATTTTATTATACCATTATCGATGAGATAAATCAAGTATTTACGATTTTATGCGCACAGGGCTCCCGCATGAAAAGGC
>DEBW01000183.1:0-996 GCA_002348905.1 Ruminococcus flavefaciens
GAAAGGTCTTCCTTGATGAAGAAACGGTACATAGTCGGAGGTGCACAAAATGATGTTACATTGTACTTCTTGAACATGGGAAGTATATCATCTGCGTGGAAACGCTCGAAGTCATATACGAATACTGCAGATTCGTTCATCCATTGACCATAGAGTTTGCCCCAGAGAGCCTTGCCCCAGCCGGTATCAGAGATAGTGAAGTGGAGACCGTTCGGGTCAGCATTCTGCCAGTAGCGTGCAGTTACATAGTGACCGAGCGGATACTGGTAGCTGTGGAGAACGAGTTTCGGATTTCCTGATGTACCGGAACTGAAGAAAATGAGCATAGGGTCAGTACCACAGGGCGTCTCGGCAGTGCGCTCAAAATGAGTGCTGTATGCTGAAAGCTCCTCGTTGAAATCGTGCCAGCCTTCTCGCTGTCCGTTTACGATGATCTTTGTCTTGAGTGAAGGAGAAACAGCACAAGCCTTATCAACTTCATCTGCAACCTCGCCATCAGAAGTACATACGATAGCAGATACTTCAGCCGAATTGAATCTGTATTCAAGGTCGTGTTCCTTGAGCATATTTGATGCGGGGATTACCAGTGCACCGATGCGGTGTAGAGCGATGATCGAGAACCAGAACTGATAGTGGCGTTTAAGGATAAGCATAACTCTGTCACCTTTTTTTATGCCCAGTGACTTGAAGTAGTTGGCAGTCTGGCAGGAATACTTCTTGATGTCTTTGAAAGTGAACTTTCTCTCATTATGATCAACGTCTACATAGATCATAGCAGTTTTGTCAGGACATTTTTCAGCCATTACATCAACGATATCATATGCAAAGTTGAACTTATCCTCATTTACGAATTGAACGCCGCTGAGAATTCCGTTCTCATCAGTCTCGCATTTGACAAACTTTTCTGAAACCGGATTCAGAAGACCTGCTTTATCGACATTTGTAAGATGATGTTCAGCAATATGCTCACGGAATTCGGTCATTCCTGTTGTACCG
>DEBW01000183.1:1343-5528 GCA_002348905.1 Ruminococcus flavefaciens
CTGAGTTCAGGGCTGCTTCCTTCCATGAGGTCGGTGATGTCAACGTTAAAGGTATTAGCACATTTGTAGATGAATGTGAAACTGAAATCCTGTTCACCTGATTCGTATTTTTTGTAGTCTTCAACAGAGTATCCTGTATTTACAGCCATTTCTTCGACTGAAATACCAAGGTCTTCACGCAGATTTGAAATACGCTCTGCGACCTCTCTGATTCTTACTTCTGCATTCTGCAATTCCGTCATTTTACTCATAATAATCTCTCCTTTTAAAATTTGATACTGGAAAATGAAACGGTCGCAGAAAAATACTGCCGCTGTCTTTACCGCAAAAAACAAAAAACTCGTCTCAAAGATAAATACTTTGAGACGAGTATCATAATCTGATTACCCGCGGTACCACTCAAATTGTGCCGCTATTGCGTAACACCACTTCAGACTCCAGCAAGTCCTATTCATTAACGCAGAATCACGGAAGTGCTTACTGCAACTTTCAGCACTTCGGCTCAGAAGGGATACATAGCATTGCTTGACACCGACTCACACCGACCGTCGGCTCTCTGTAGACATTGACAATCCTCTGCTTGTCTTCCTCATAGCTTATGTTCTGGATTATATCATACAAAAATCCATTTGTCAATACCTTTTTTTGAAAAAATATTTTTTAATTATTGTGGGATTTTGTTTAATCAAAAACCAAGAGCCACCACTACTTAGTTAAAATTGTGCTCTGAACCTTATTCCATGACTGAAATTAGATATTTTGTAAGTTTTTTGAAACTTTTCAATCAGATATGATTATATTATTATTTCAATAGACCATACTTTTTTAGACATTAAAAAGCGCCGCAGCAGTTCTCATATAGGCTTTCACCACACATATACTTCACATCCCTGAGAGCTTCATGGAGTAGGTTGGTATCCATAAGCATCTCCTCGATTTCATCGCAGGTATAGCCGTATTCGAGTACTTTCAAATTTAGGAAAAACGCCTTCGACAGTTAACCCGTTAGCAAGTTCTGCCGTACGTCTTTCAAAGTGAACACCGTTTTCGGATTCCAGACCATCCAGAGCCATATTTCGAGTGGTTATTGGAATTGGACTTCCGGGGATAAATTCATCTCCATCATAATGCCGTTCGATATAATCAGCGGCTTTGTCGAACCCAAAAGATCGCACATAATCAGCGGCTTTTTCAGCTTCTAACTAAATATCGCTTTCATCTAATTCAAGTCCTGTTGAAAAAGACGAGGCATCCGTTGCATCAGAGAGTTCTTCTGTATCCGTGCTGACTCTGTTTGTTTCATCGAAGTCAAAACCAGCCCAGTCACTTGTTTCTGACATATCATCTTCCAAGCTGTCAGAAGTCTCTGATGTTATATCATTCAAATCATTCATATCTGACAAATACCTAACAGACAATAATTTGAATGTCGGAAGCGAGATAGAGATAAGCGCAATGTGATGCATTACATATGTTACAGTAAAATAAAAGGGCGGAAAAAATCCGCCCTTAATTTTTTCTTATTCTGAGTTCTAAGCTCTGAGTTCTTTCATCTTAGTCTTGTTATCACGGAGCATTAGCACGAGAAAAACAGAAGCGAGGATGTATGAAGGGATGCCGGTGAGAATGCTCTGAGGTATCGAAAGGTGAAAATCCTCCGGAACACCGCTGACGAGGAGGTACGCAAGAGATGAACCGCCGTTGTTGTTCATTGCGTGGAGAATACACGCCGGATATATCGATCTGGTCTTTTTTGTTATCCACATGAGTATCATACCCTCAAAGGTGCAGATAATGCACATCATGAGTATTCCCATATACGGAAATCCTGGGTAATCAGTGCCGAAATTGTGACCTTTTACAGTGAGTTCAGCGTGCCATACGCCCCATATGATACCTCCGAGAAAGACAGTGCTGGTAGTACCGATGAGTTTCTCCATTTTCTGATTCATGTAGCCACGCCAGCCGAATTCCTCGCCGAAAGTGATAAATGCGAGAACAGGGGAGGTAATTAGTATCAGGAGAACATATGCAGTTATTTCCTTCCAGTTCATGCCCGAACCCATGTTAGAGAAGTCTCCGTGACCGTATATCAGTGTTATCATGAAGCCTTCCGGCAGGAAAAGGACGGTCATAGCCACAACTGCAAAGACGTAGTATCTTAGCTTTGTTTTTATGTTCAGATGAAGCAGACTGTCGTGCCAGCCCTCATGGGTTATCTTTCGTGTGAGGACGTTTGCAAGAGCAGGTCCGTATCCGAATATTGCTGAAAACAGCGGTATCTCATTGCTGTTGAACCATTTATCGTATCCGAAAACTGCATTGAGTATCCATGCCGGTATCCATGTGAGTGCGAATGCTAAAAAGAGGAATATCCCCAGTCTTTTAGCTTCGAGCTTCTTATTTGTCATATTCAGCCACTCCCTTCATAAAGAGTTTGCAGGATATTTTGTACGAGAGCAGGAAAGCTCCGAGAGCGAGGTAAGGCATGACAGAAACAACGAGCATAACAGTTCCGTCAGCCTTGCCGTTATAAAGGGACTTTGCAGTGTCCATGAGCCACATACCGGCTTTTTCCGGCAGAAAACCGAATCCTATAACTCCGGCGGTAGCAACGAGCATCATTAATGTGAGCTTTATAGTACCGCCTCTTTTTGAGCCGAAGCGTATCATGAACGGTATATCCACCGCATTAAGAAACAGGAGTATGAAAAATGAAGCTACAGCAAAGCCGATATTAGCTTTAACGGTTTCGTCCCATACAAGCTTGAAATAGGTCTGAATGAAAGTCTGCTCAAAGAAAAGTGAAGCCGTGAAAAGTCCGCTTGAAGCGAATATCAGCAGAAATTTATTGTAGAGAAAGCCTTTGATACCATCCGGAGAAGAAGTCACGAAATACGCCCAAAGCTTCTTGTCATCGCCCTTGAAAATGTTGGCAATATAGTTCGAGACAACGAATAATGCCATTATAATTGTCATGAAGTTCATGGGAATTAAGCCTTCGTCGTCAAATCCTTCATCGATAGCAACGGTTGCGAAAATGTGCATAGCAATGAATAAAAGCGAACATATAAACGGCGTAAGAGCTGTGATAAGCAGACCGAATCTGTTCTGAGTGAACTCTTTGTAGAGCAGACCTGTCATAAAATGGCTTTCGCTTATCTCTGAGCGGATAATATCCGCCTCTACAGTTCTGCGTTCTGATTTCTTAGCTCTGTTATCTGAGTAGTATGCTTTTCTGAGAAGTAAATAACTCAGATAAAAGTCAGCTAAAGTCAGTACAACCATGAGGATCAAAGCTATGATAAGAGTACCCACACCAGGCTCAGGAGTTTTGATATTTATGATATCCATAGCGAGACGGTTTATGTCGAAATCGTACTTTATCAATAATCCGATGATTATAGAACCGTAAAAAATAATATTCGGCAATATCATTTTCTTGTTTATCTGTTTTATGTCATCAGTACTTCTTCCGGCAAGCTTAGGAAGTTCAAACATCGAAAGAATAACACCAACGTCCCACATAATGAAATTGAAAACTGCATACTCCAGCTTGTATTCAGCATTTCCGACAGCACATATCGCTATACCTGTAACAAAGCTTATCACAAGTGCGATAACTCCGCATACATTACGGCGGACACTCCTCGCAAGTGCCCTTTCAAAAGGCGTTATCGGCAGAGTATAGGAGTATCTGAGCCAGCCTGAATTGAGGTCGGCAGTAAAAACGTCCTCCATAGCAAATGCACAGGCAAAGGCGATAAAACCGGTATATAGCGCTGATACCCTCACGAAATTGAGAGCTTCTCCGGATTCTGCATCCATATTTGTGAGGTCGTCAGTGTTGCTGATACCCGTTGTTGTAGCTGCTATTATAAGTATCACCCAGCCAAGCAAAAGGCAGGCACGTATGATATTGCCTTTCCGTGAAACACGCCATTCACGATACATGAGGGATTTGAATTTAGCAGTCATCATTGCCACTCCCTTTCGCCTTTGTGTACGTAGTAGAGCATGACATCATCAAGACTTGCAGGATCAATTATACAATTGCTGTATTTTCTCGCAGCGGACTGTCTGTCGCTGACCATTACCTCTGCGCCGTATGTATTCGTGCGGACGCTTACGATATCGCCTGTCTCTATCTTAGCAAGTTCTTCCCTGCTGCATTTGAGGATGCCG
>DEBW01000205.1:0-2741 GCA_002348905.1 Ruminococcus flavefaciens
TCACCTGTTTTAAAAGTTTCAGGCTTTCCCATGCCGGCCGCCGGTTCGTCAAGCATTATTATTTCCGGTTTCGACACGAGCTGCATTGCGATCTCAAGCCACTGTTTTTCACCGTGAGCAAGACTTCCTGCACGTTCACCGGATTTTCCGTCAAGCGAAACACGCTTTAAAGTATTATGAATACACTCCAGTTCTTCCTTTGTAGTTTTTCTGAAAATTGAATCGAATATTCCTTTGTGCCCTTTCAGTGCAAGTATCATGTTTTCTTCCACAGAAAGATTTACAAATACGGAAGGCACCTGAAACTTACGTCCTACGCCTTCATTGACTATCTTATACTCCTTCATTCCGGTAAGTCTTACCGGTCCCCTGTTTTTTGGATGGAAGATAACCGTTCCGGCTGTCGGCTTCGTTCTGGCACATATGATGTCCAGAAGTGTGGTTTTTCCGGCACCGTTCGGGCCAATAAAGAAATGAACAGTATTTCGCATAACTCTTGTCCTTACATCGGTCAGAGCATAGAAGCCGTCAAAGCATACCGATATATTATTGATTTCCAGTACAACATCATTTGCTGCCATAACGTAAAGCCTCCTTTGTTCCTTTCTTTCTGTTTTTCAGCTTTTCTGCAGCTGCAGGAATCTGTTCAGTTATGATACCGACGATTCCGCCTTTGAAAAACAGAATAGTTATACAGAAAGCAGCGCCTATAATGTACTGCCATATTTCGACCATGCTGCCTGAACTCAGATTGTATTCACACAGATTGATCAGAAATGCACCGATAACTGCACCGATTATTGTTCCTCTGCCTCCGATGGCTACCCAGATCACCATTGCTATCGAATAGGATATCGTCATCTGAGAAGGTGTGATGCTTCCGTTAAAATTTACGAAAACCGCTCCGGCTATTCCGGCTGTCACTGCTGAAACCACATAGATAAAATTCTTGTATGCTGAAACTTTATAACCTGAGAAATATGTTCTGTTCTCACCGTCACGGATAGCAACAAGAAGACAGCCGAACTTTCCTGAAGTAAGAAATCTTGCTGCCGCATATACCACGATCAGTATTGCGAGTGATATGTAGAACAGTTCAAACATAGCCTGCTTATGAGCTTCTCCTTTGATACTTCCGAGAATGGTCTTTATTTCAGTTATACCGACATTTCCGTTTGTATAAGGTGAAAGTGCAATAAAGATGGAATATCCGGCCCATGTAAGCGCCTGTGAAATGATCGAGAAATAAACGCCTTTTACTCGGTTACGGAAAATGAAGTATCCTATCAGATATGCCACTGTTCCCGGTACAGCAATAATAAGGATGAGTGCGACTGGGAAATAATTAAACGGTCTCCATACAAGCGGGAGTTCAGTCATACCGCCGATATGCATGAAATCAGTTATACCGCCGCCTGTCTCCTGCAGTTTAAGGTACATTGCCATACAGTAACCGCCAAGCGCAAAATACAGTCCGTGACCAAGACTGAGTATCCCCGTATAACCCCATATCAGATCGATGCCTATTGCAACGATAGCAAATGCAATACACTTGCCGAGAAACAGAACTATTGATGAACTGTTAAGTATACCGGCATTAAGCATAAGAGGAGCGCATGCAAGAACAGCTGCGATCATTGCAAAGCATATATCCGGTCCCTTCTTTTTCAGAGATTTCATTTACTATTTTCCTCCCTTACTCATCAAGACTTCTGCTCTTGATAACAAACAGTCCCTGCGGACGTTTCTGCAGGAAAAGAATAACGATCAGAAGTACGATCGCTTTCGCAATTGTTGATGATGTGTAATTTTCGGTAAAGATGCTTGCAGAACCGATTATTGTTGATCCGAGGACAGTTCCGAGAAGTTTGCCTACACCGCCGAGAACAACAGCCATGAATGAATTAACAATGTAGTTCTGACCTACTGTGGAATCTATTGAGCCGAGCAGAGCGACTGAACATCCTGCTATCCCGGCAAGACCGGAACCGATAGAAAATGTTATGTTATCTACCTTTCGGGAATTAATACCCATGCACTGCGCCATTGTTCTGTTCTGCATTACCGCTCTCATCTGTTTTCCGAAATTTGATCTGTACATTATGATCCATATGAAAAACATACAGACAGCCACCATGAGAATAATAAAAAGTCTGTTCCATGAAAATGTACATTTTCCGATAGTTACGCCACCGTTTAAAAATGAAGGTGCAGTTACGTTTACGCCCTGTGTACCGAAAATATTTCTGGCTGCCTGCTGAAGGATAAGACTGATTCCCCATGTTGCAAGGAGACTGTCAATTTCTCGTCCGTAAAGATGTGAAATAACAAACCGTTCAAGAAGGCTTCCCAGCAGATAGGTAACTCCGAAAGCAAAAGGAATGGCTGCAATGTAGTAAAGATCGCCCACACTTTCAGGAAGATAATGAATAAAGAACTGCTGAACAACATATGTCATATATGCGCCGATCATCAGAAACTCTCCGTGTGCCATGTTGATAACTCTCATAAGCCCGAAGGTTATCGCAAGTCCCAGAGATGTAAGAAGAATTATGGAACTTAAGCTGATACCGTTGAACAGCGAATTTATAAACTGTACCATTTACAAGACTCCTTTATCAAAAAAGCAGTGCAGTTTCGAATTTTCCGCTGCACTGCTTATATGGAGATAGAAAACTAAAGTAGATTTTTAAGAAAAACAATTAGAAAAGTCGATGGGGAGATTACGGGGCTTCGCCCCG
>DEBW01000205.1:2784-6640 GCA_002348905.1 Ruminococcus flavefaciens
ACGCTGACCCATGAATAAATCAGCGTTTACCTGGAAAACATTATTCGAGAGGCTGGATACCTGCATCAACAGCCCACTTGTATGTTGTAAGATATGGATCAGGAGCTACCGGATCAGTTGCATATACTTCACTGATGAGTCCGTCTGTTCCTACCTGACCGATTCGTACCGGCTTTACAAGGTGGTGGTTGTCGCCCTGGATTGTTACCTTGCCTTCAGGAGCGTCGAAGCTGATCTCGCCGGATTCAACAGCCTTGATAACCTTGTCCGGATCAAAGCTGTTTGCCTTTGTACATGCATCTGCCCAGAGATAAACAGCATCGTAAGCTGCTTCAGCAGGGTCTGATGTTACTCTTGAATCACCGAATTTTGCTTTGTATGCTGAAACGAAAGCCTTGTTCTTTTCGCCTTCAGTTGTCTGATAGTAGTTCCATGATACCATGTGACCCTTAAGTATATCAGCACCGATAGTAGCTACCTCTTCTTCAGCGATTGAGAATGACATTGTCATGTAGCTGTCACTTGTATAGTTCTTTTCGTTCATCTGTTTGAAAAATGAAACGTTACCTGTACCGTTAAGTGTGTTTACGATAACATCAGGTTTAGCAGCTTCGATCTTTGAGATTATTGCTGCGAAGTCTGTCTGATCCATGTCAGCGTATTCTTCACCAACTACTTCAAGACCTGCGTTCTTTACCTGTGCGTTGATTATCATATTTGCTGTACGCGGGAATACATAGTCTGAACCAAGAAGGAAGAACTTCTTATATCCTTTATCGATAAGATAATCAATAGCAGGAACTATCTGCTGGTTAGGTGCTGCACCTGTGTATACTATGTTCTTCGAAGATTCCATACCTTCATACTGTACCGGATACCACAGAAGAGCTTCATAGTCTTCAACTATCGGTTTTACTGCTTTTCGTGATGATGATGTCCAACATCCGAAGATAGTCGCAACTTTTTCACTGTCGATAAGCTTTTCTGCCTTTGTTGCAAATGTTGACGGTTCAGAAGCACCGTCTTCTTCTGCGTAGATGATCTTTTTACCAAGAACACCGCCGGAAGCATTTATTTCCTCAATGGCAAGTACTTCAGCATCTCTTACAGATTTTTCACTGATAGCCATTGCACCGGTAAGCGAATGAAGAAGACCAACCTTAACTGTTTCTTCTGATGAGGTTCCTGCTTTTGATTCACCTGCAGGAGAATCTGATGCTGAGCCTCCGGAATTACCGGCCTGAGTGCCGCAGGATGTGAACATTGCAGCAGCAAGTGCTGCGGAAGAAAGTACGCTAAGGAGTCTTTTAAACTTTTTCATATGGATTACCCTTTCTTAATATATATTGCCCTTTGCACATCAACTTACATGTAAGTTTCTGAACGTTCAGGCGTCAGTAAAGGAAACTGTATCTTCTTTTACTGAAAAAAGGCCGGTTCAATGGCTTGTCTGCCATAAAACCGACCTCATTGTCGAATATTCATTTCTGTTCTCCTTCATTGAAAAGTCCGAGCTGTTTTAAAGCTTTGACGTTTTCCGGTGAACCTTTTTTGGTGATTATATCATCACCCAGCTTGATTTTCAGATACTCTATGATTACCTGTGCTGCTTTTTCAGTACCCATTCTTGCAGAATTGAGTGTCATATCGTAAAGCACGGGATTAGTCCAGTTTTCACCGCCCGTGTAATACTTGTAATAATCAGCACGGTATTTATCTGTCTGCCAGATCATTTTGTGAGCTTCATCTTCTGTAACTCCAAGTCTTTCGACTATTCGTTTTACACAATATGCTCTCGGAGCTTCAATGTAGACACTCACCGTGTTATCGTAATCTCTCAGAAGGTGGTTTGCACATTTTCCGATTATAATACACGACTGGTTCTTGGCCAGTTCTCTGATCATCTTTGATTGTATATTATAAAGGTTTACGTCGGAAAAAAAGCTTCTGTCAGTCGGTTCCACTATGTCATCCCTGTTGTTTGCTCTCATGAGCCTTTTGATAAGATGATAACCTCTCAGCTTTTCATCTACCTGAAAAAACAGATCCTTGCTTACTCCGCTGTAATTGGACGCCATCGCCAGGATCTGACTTTCGTAACACGGAATATCAAGCAGCTTTGAAAGTTCAAGACCGACCTGTTTGCCTCCGCTTCCGAATCCTCTGGCTATCGTTATCACGTAATTATCCAACTTCGTCTCACCTCGTCTCTGTTTTTTCTATGCTCTGAGTATAACACAGACCGGAGAGAATGGAAACATAAAAAATCAGAAATAAAAAGATAAAAAATCAGAAAACCGCTTTTTTATATTCTGTCGGAGTAGTTCCTGTGACTTCTCTGAAAATCTTCGTAAAATAGTCCCTTGATGAATATCCGAGCATATCGCTTATCTCATACGCCTTGTAATTGTACTCTCTTATAAGTGTCTTGGCATATTCAATTTTAAGAACAGAATAGAAATGGGTAAATGATACTCCGAAATTCTGCTTGAACAGTTTTCCGAAATAGTCCTTTGATATGTTGAAACATGATGCTGCATCATCCATAGTTATAACAACATTCTCATTTTCAGAAAGATACTGATAAAGTTTTTCTGAAAATGCATTGTCCGGCTCCACACTGAAATAGTGAAATGCCATCTTCACGCACGATCCGGATATACGGTTATATGTCTTCTCATCCAGCTTTTCCTTTGCCCGTCTGAGGACTTCGTCAAGCTTATAGCTTCTGACCGGTTTCAGTATATAGTCAAATGCTCCGAGAATGAGTCCCTGTCTTGCATATTCAAACTCATTATAGGAACTCACAAATATAACTTCCGAATCGATACTGCCGTTTTTAATTTCACGCAGAAGATCTATTCCTCCAAGCAGCGGCATGCATATATCCGTTATTATGATATCAAACCTTTCCCTCTTTGCCGCCTCAAGTGCAAGTCTGCCGTCAGATACCTGTTCTGTAATTTCAAATCCGTTGGTATTCCAGATTTTCATTTTTGAATATGCGTATCTTACTGCATAATCATCATCGGCTATCAGTACTTTATACATAGAATGACCTCCTGAAAAAGAAAGGTGCTGAAAATATATTCCGTGTATGACCGGAACGTCTTTTCAGCACCTTTGCTTAACTATATTGAAAGTATAGCATTCAACAGGTATCAAAGTCAATCGGATAATAATACCGAATTTTTATAGTGGTTTGTCTGATTTTTTATGTTGAATTTGAATTTATGAATTATTATAATAGGATTATAAAATTTAAACAGCAAAGGTGCTGATGGTAATGTGAATACCTGAAGCACCTTTTGTTTTTTTCGGAGGATGAATAAAATGAGATTATCACCAAGAGAAATGGAAAAGCTTATGCTGCATACTGCCGGTGAGCTTGCAAAGCAGCGAAAGGCAGACGGGCTTAAGCTGAATTATGTGGAAGCAGAAGCATTTATCACGTCCGAACTTATGGAACTTGCAAGGCGCGGAAAGACAGTACGTGAACTTATGGAACTTGGAACTACTCTTCTTAAAAAAGATGAGTGCATGGAAGGAGTTCCGGAAATGATACCGGAAGTACAGATAGAAGCAACATTTGATGACGGTACAAAACTTGTTACTGTACACGAACCGATCAGATAAGGAGTGATTACATTATGGTACCAGGCGAATTCATTGCAGGAAGCTCTGAAGTAATAATCAATGAAGGATATGCTGTTAAAACGATAAGCGTAAAAAATACAGGCGACAGACCAATACAGGTTGGTTCGCACTTTCATTTCTTTGAAGCCAACCGTTTTCTTTCATTTGACCGCAGCGAAGCCTTCGGATACAGACTTGACATACCGTCCGGAACGGCTGT
>DEBW01000205.1:6700-8769 GCA_002348905.1 Ruminococcus flavefaciens
CAAACGTATAAAGGGACTCAATTCTCTGACTGATGCACAGGCAGTTCCGGCAACGCTTAATGCTTCACTGAAGAAAGCAGAACTGAAAAATTTTATATATTAAAGAAGGATAGCCATAATGAAAAAGATAGATAAAAAAGAATACATTTCAATGTACGGCCCTACCACAGGCGACAAGGTACGTCTCGGTGATACCGACCTGTTCATTGAGGTTGAAAAGGATTATACGGTTTACGGCGACGAAATGAAGTTCGGCGGCGGAAAGACAATACGTGACGGAATGGGTCAGAAGTCTGATATCACAAATGCAGGCGGTGCCCTTGACACACTCATAACCAATGCACTTATTCTTGATTACTGGGGCATTGTAAAAGCAGATATCGGAATAAAAGACGGAAAGATCGCCGGAATAGGAAAAGCAGGTAACCCGGATATAATGGACGGTGTGTCACCGGATCTTGTAGTCGGCGCAGGAACAGAAGTTATCGCCGGCGAAGGAATGATAGTTACTGCAGGAGGTATAGACACCCATGTACATTACATTTGTCCTCAGCAGGTAGAGACTTCCCTGTATTCAGGCATGACAACAATGATCGGAGGCGGTACAGGGCCGGCTGTCGGAACTTTTGCAACGACCTGTACACCGGGCGTATTCAACATTCACAGAATGCTTGAAGCGGCCGAAGAGTTTCCGATGAACTTCGGATTTTTCGGAAAGGCGAACTGTTCATCAGAAGAACCACTTGCCGAACAGATAGAAGCAGGCGCTGTCGGACTTAAGCTTCATGAGGACTGGGGTTCAACTCCGGCGGCCATCGATACAAGTCTGAGAGTAGCTGACAAGTACGATGTTCAGATAACCATTCATACCGATACACTGAATGAAGCCGGCTACTTTGAATCTACAAGAGATGCTATCGCCGGAAGAGCAATCCATACTTATCATACAGAAGGTGCAGGAGGCGGCCATGCTCCTGATATCATCAAGGCAGCCGGACTTCCGAATGTAATGCCTTCATCAACAAGTCCGACGATGCCTTTTGCCAAAAACACTATTGACGAGCATCTTGACATGATTATGGTATGTCATCATCTTGATCCTAATCTTCCTGAAGATCTTGCTTTTGCAAAATCGAGAATACGTTACGGAACACTCGCTGCTGAGGATATACTTCATGATATGGGCGCAATTTCGATACTCAATTCTGATTCACAGGCAATGGGTCGTCCTGCTGAAGTTATTACCCGTGCATGGCAGTGCGCCGACAAGATGAAAAAGCAGCGCGGACAGCTTGAAGAAGCTAAGGGCATTGACAATGATAATTTCCGTGCAAGACGTTATGTAGCTAAATACACTATCAACCCTGCTATAGCTCACGGAATTTCTGAATATCTTGGTTCCATTGAAAAAGGAAAGATAGCTGATCTTGTTTTATGGGATCCGAGATTTTTCGGTGTAAAGCCGGATATGGTCGTAAAGGGCGGATTTGTTGTTGCCGCTAAAATGGGCGACGCAAACGCATCAATACCAACTCCTGAACCGGTAATCCTCAGAAAAATGTGGGGAGCATACGGAAAAGCAAGAAGCACTACATCAACTACTTTCGTAAGCAAGGCTGCATTTGATGCAGGAATAAAGGAAAAACTCGGTCTTGAAAAGAACGTGCTTCCTGTAAAGAACTGCAGAAATGTCGGCAAAAAAGATATGATACTTAACGATGCGACTCCTCAGATAGAGGTGGATCCTGAAACATATATGGTAAAGATAAACGGAGTTCAGGTAGACAGCACACCTTCAGAAACTCTTCCTCTTTGCCGCAGATATTATCTTTTCTGAAACATCCTCTTATTAAAATTTAACTTGAACGGCGGCGGTGTGTCTTTACGATGCACCGCCGCTGCATTATCCGGAAGTCAGAATTCATATATTGACAAGTATAACGACATTGTGCTATACTATCAACATAGTTTGAAAGCAACGGTGCTGATGTGAACATCAGTGCCGTTATTTTTTTGAGGTGATACATATGCAAAGAACGCGAAAGTTTCCTCCTATAGGCGGAAGAATA
>DEBW01000205.1:8887-10682 GCA_002348905.1 Ruminococcus flavefaciens
TTTTACAGCGCACTTGCAGCACTGTGGTGTCTGCAGCCTTACCACGATACAACTAAGAAGAACGCATGGCAGCGAACCATAGGTACGATGACAGGGGCTTTGTACGGGCTGCTGTTTCTGTTATTACTACGAGCTTCCGGTCTTACCGAACCGGTCATCGTCTATCTGCTGGCATCTGTTTTCATTATACCTGTCATTTATACGACAGTCGTGCTGAACAGACGTAATGCCGCTTTCTTTTCCTGCGTTGTATTCTTAAGCATTTCGCTGACACATTCACTTGACGACGATCCGTTCCTGTTTGTTCTTAACAGGGTGCTTGATACATTTATCGGCATCGGGATAGCGCTTGCGGTCAACAACTTCCGGATGCCGGTGAAACACGACAGAAATACTCTTTATGTCAGCGGTATCGATGATGTGCTTGTTTCCGAAGCAAATCAGTACAGCAAGGTGGAACTTAACAGGCTCATCGAATCGGGAGTAAAGTTCACCATATCAACTATACACACACCGGCTGAGGTAATTTCACTTATGGATGGTGTGCATCTTGAATTTCCGGTCATAGTGATGGACGGTGCGGCTATGTACGATATAAAAGAAAAAGAATACATCGAGACCAAATGCCTGTCTCCGGAAATATGCAGGAAAGCCGAAAACATCATCACGGAGAACGGTCTGCACTGTTTTGTGAACACGCTTTACGATCATTCGCTTATGATATTTTACGGTGAACTAAAAAATCCTGCTGAAAAGGAATTGTTTGAAACACACAGGTCTTCTCCGTACAGAAACTATATCCGCAAAACATACCGCCATTACGACAGCTCCGAGCAGATCATATATCTGACAGTACTTGCTGAAAAGGAAAAAATTCTCCGCCTTGAGAAAGATCTTGAGGAACAGTTAGGGATGTTTGTCCGCGTCACCGTATATCCTTCGGTATATGATGGTTATCTGTATCTGAAAGTGTATTCCCCGTTTGCATCCAAACAGGAAATGCTCAAAAAGCTATGGTCGCATACTGACACTGAGCGCATAGTTACAATAGGCAGTATCAGGGAAAAGTATGACGTTTACATCGGTGACGGCGGAGGCAACGCTACGATCAAAAAACTGAAAAAGCTGGCCTTTCACAGCTGAGGTGCATTAAATGTTCTGCGGCTTGCTCATATTCTTTGTAACACTTTACAAAGTTAAATCGTAAAACATCGATAAGCATTGACAGCAGCCGTTAAATATGATAGTATGATTATGACGAAACAAGCAAAGGCGCTTACTCCACAAAGGAGTTAAGTGCCTTTTTGTTTTGTAAGAATAATTAAAACTGTAATACCACATAAGCAAAGGTGCTTGCTCCTTCGGAGTACAGCGCCTTTTTTCTTTTGGTAAAAACAGTTCGGAACGGAGTGATAGAAATGAAGCAGGTAAATGAAGAATACTTTATGCAGGCAGTAGGTAATGCTGATGAGATAAATGAACTACTTCGCAGATACGGTGTAAAGTTCGGCATATACAAAAACGGCGTATTCAATGAACAGTTTTTCCCCTTTGATCCTATCCCCAGAGTGATTTCTGCGGAAGATTTCAGAGCTATTGAAAAGGGACTTGTTCAGCGTGTAAACGCCCTGAATGAGTTCCTTTTTGATATTTATCATGATAAAAAAATCGTTAGTGATGGTATCATACCGGAGGATTTCATTTATATCTCAAAGGGGTACCTTGCCGAGTGTGAAGGCATAACGCCGAAGAACAAGGTGTACAGTCATATTTCGGGTATAGATCTTGTTCAGGC
>DEBW01000205.1:10972-11204 GCA_002348905.1 Ruminococcus flavefaciens
ATGAGCTTTTTGTTGAGGACAATGTTCTCTACCAGCGAACATATTCGGGCAGCAAAACAAGGATCGGCGTGCTGTACAGGCGTATCGCGGACGAATACCTTGACCCGCTTACTTTCCTTCCTGAATCCCTCATAGGAATACCGAATCTTATGGAAGCCTACCGGAGCGGCAATGTTGGTATAGTCAATGCACCGGGCAACGGTGTTGCAGACGACAAGGGCATATACTATTT
>DEBW01000111.1:0-6494 GCA_002348905.1 Ruminococcus flavefaciens
GCCCATCTGCCATACGGTGTACATCTCCATGAAGTTGAAGAGTGCCGTTGCGAGGACTACGTATATGAGCGTGTCTGAGAAAGTCATGCCGTTAACGGTATCTGACGGAGATGACGCATATATCGCTTTCCAGAGGAAGTATACGACAATGAGGTACAGCAGATTTCCAAGTACCATTACAAAAAGTGATGCACGGAACTGCAATGACTCCATTATTCCGGCACGGGTGAGGGAGACGTATTTTTTCAGCTTCATTTTACACCCTCCTCGTAAATTTTCTTTATGACCTCCTCTGTAGAAATTTCTTCAAGTTCCATATCGCTTATGCGGTATTTTTTCTGTAAACCTGTGAGAACGTCCATAACTCCGGTCTTTTCCTCGTCAACGAGAATGGATATCCANNCTGACCTTCATATCAGGGAGTTCCTTTGCGATAGCTTCTGAATTTTGTTTCAGGTCGCCGTCAGTACGTATTTTAAGTGTACGGTACGAACCGAAGAAGCGTTTGAGGTGTTCTATATCGTTGTCGTAGAGCATTTTGCCCTTGTCGATTATGACGATGCGCTGACAAAGAGCGTCAACGTCGCCCATATCGTGAGTTGTGAGTATAACAGTTGTGTTTCTCTCCTTGTTGAGAGCCTGAATGAGAGTACGTATCTTTGCTTTCATCGAAACGTCAAGACCGATAGTAGGCTCGTCAAGGAAAACTATTTTCGGATCGTGGAGAAAAGCGGCGAGTATATCGCTGAGAGTTCTCTGACCAAGCGACATCTGACGGACAGGCTTGTGCAGAAGCGGTTCTATATCGACAAGAGAAGCGTAGAGCTTCATTATGCTGTCGTACTGTTCATCGCCTATCTGGTATATGTCCTTGAGAAGCTTGAATGATTCAACAAGAGGCAAAGCCCACCAAAGCTGTGAACGCTGACCGAAAACAACGCCTATCTCCTGAGCATTGCGTGAGCGGTTCTTATAGGGTTCTCTGCCGTTTACAATTATTTCGCCGGATGTAGGTTCAAGTACGCCGGTCATCATTTTTATGGTAGTTGATTTGCCTGCGCCGTTAGGACCGAGATAGCCGACTATTTCGCCCTGCTGTATCGACATTGTTACATTATCGACCGCTCGGACAGTCTTGTAATCCCTTGAGAAAAGGTCTTTTATGCTTCCTTTAAGACCTTCCCGGCGGTTCAGGACTTTGAATTCTTTTACTGCATTTTTGATCTCGATAACTGATCCCATAAAGAATCGCCTCCTTGAAAAATTTTAAATTGTCAGTAAGAAAATGTCATTACAAAAGCGAAATGTTAATATAATATCAGGTGCTTTGATAATATGTTGACATTTGCGTTTTTGTATGATAACATTATATTACAGGCTATATTAAATGTCAATCGTAATCTTGCATAATACTATAACAAAAAGGAAAGTGGTACACATGAAACGCCGGAGTTGTTACGAGCTTGAAGTTAACAGTGACAGGAGCGAAAATGTCCGTTACAGTTATACGGATATCCCCATAGGCTTCTTTAACGGGCATCATTCCAGGTATCCTAACGGTTCTGTTCCTGCACACTGGCATGAGGACATTGAATTGTTCGTGCCGAATGAGGGAGAAGTTATGTATAACATTAACGGTAAAATTGTTAAAGTCTCACCGGGTGAGGGACTGCTTATCAATTCACGAAGGATACATTCATCCTTTACTGAGGATTTGCGTGATTGTTATTATAACCTGCTGATATTCCACCCTGTGGTACTTTGCGTATCAAAAGAGATGGAACAGAATGCCGTACAGCCTATAGTCGGCTCATCATTTGACTATGTGCTATTGCAGAAGGGAACAGCGTGGCATGAGAATATACTGCGCTGGTTTGCGATGATAAGAGAAAGGCATATAGACAAGCATCTTCCGACATCGTTCGCACCTATGGAGTTTTCGATATATAAAGAGAATCATGATTATTCAGAAAAATCTGCTGTTGTCGGACTTGTGAACCTGATATGGAGCGAGTTGTCAGGAAATATTGCGGCTGATGAAAAGAAACACGCTGAATGCAGTCAGCTCACTTCTATGAAAGCGATGATAGCCTATATCGACAAGCACTACGCTGAGAAGATAACGCTGGAGGATATAGCGACGGCTGGATTTGTCTCAAAGCGTACCTGCGGAAATCTTTTTGAGCGTTTCATGTTTATTTCACCGATGAAGTACCTTAATGAGTACCGCCTGAAACACAGCATAGAACTGCTGAAAAACACGGATATGACCATTACTGAGATAGCTCTTGCCTGCGGATTTTCCGGAGCGAGCTACTTCGCAGAGGCTTTCCGGCGTGATTCGGGAAAAAGTCCGAGCGAGTACCGTGCAGACTTTTCAGAAACATGATAAGACCGGTTTTACAATATGAGTTTATATATCATTTCAGATAACTTTCATATGAAATATCACGATAATGATAGATATATTAACAAAAAATCACATTTTGGTAAAACGATGATGTTTAATAATAACACTTATTAATAATATCTTAAAGAATGATTTTCTGCATAACTTCGTTGCTTGTGAAGTTTTTGACATACTTGCCGAAAAAACAGCTCATATATTAATAATATCGGGCGAGTATCACTATTTTACTATTTTTGTCACAATAATAATATACAATTCATTATAGTTACGATAAAATAAAATTGTTAATTGCATACTGTGTTTTAGCACTCACGTATGGTTACACGTAAATTTAAATATTATGAGAGGGGTTTTTCAGAATGAAAAAACACACATTCAAGCGCTGTGCTGCTGCTGTTGCTTCCTTTGCTATAATGGCATCAGCTATGCCTGCAATTCCTTTTGCTGCTGAAGCTGCCGGAAATATCATCAAGAATTCCGACTTCTCTACAGGTGTTGACAAGTGGGACACCTATAAAGAAACAGGCGGCAAGTGTACTCTTTCCGGCAAGGACGGCAAGCTTGCACTCAATATCAGCAATGTAGGTGAGAAGAACTATTCCGTACAGGCTTTCTACGACATAGTTCCTCTTTACAAGAACGGTGTATACCGTCTTTCTTATGATATTTCCTGTACTACAGAACGTTATGTTGAGAGCATGATCCAGCAGAACGGCGGTACATATCAGGCTTATACATGGAAAGGTCTTACTATCGGACCAGAGACTACAAAGGTTGACTACGAGTTCACCATGGAAGAAGATACAGATATCATGGCTAAGCTCTGCTTCAACTGCGGTAATCAGGAAAAGGACGGCGAACTTCCTGAGCATACTATCTACCTCGACAACGTAGTTCTCGAACTCGTTGACGACAGCGCTGTTGAGTACGGCTCTGACGATTCTAAGGCTGCTGACATCATCACAAACCAGGTTGGTTACAGAACAGGTTCTTCCAAGATGGTAGTTGTAAGAAATGCCGGTAATGCTACAAAGTTCAAGGTAGTTAACGACACTGACAAGTCTGTTGCTTTTACAGGCGACCTCAGCGCTCCTATGGAGAACAAGTCCGCTGGTGAAACAAACCTTATCGGTGACTTCACATCAGTTACTACACCTGGCGATTACCACATCGAGGTTGAGGGACTTGAAAACTCCTACAGCTTTGTTATCCGTGACCAGGCTTACAACGGTCTCGTTGATGAGACTGTAAGAATGCTTTACCTCCAGCGCTGCGGCTGCGAAGTAAAGGATGCTACATTCAGCCACGTTGCCTGCCACACAGAAAAGGCTACAGTTTACGGCACAAACGACAAGATCGACGTTAGCGGCGGCTGGCACGATGCCGGTGACTACGGCAGATACGTAGTTCCTGCTGCTAAGACTATCGCTGATCTTCTCTATTCATATATCGAAAATCCTTCACTCTACGGCGACAGCATCGGTATCGCAGAGAGCGGAAACGGTACTGCTGACGTTCTCGACGAAGCTCGCTATGAGCTTGAGTGGATGCTCAAGATGCAGAGAAACGACGGCGGCGTTTACCACAAGGTATCATGCGCTACATTCCCTGGCTTCGTTATGCCTGAGGATGAGACTGATCCTCTCATCGTAACTCCTGTTTCTACAACTGCTACAGCTGACTTCGCAGCTTCAATGGCTCTCGCTGCTGAGGTTTACAAGAGCGTTGATGCTGCATTCGCTAACAAGTGCCTCGATGCTGCAAAGAGCGCATGGAAGTACCTCGAAGCTAATCCGAACTACGCTTTAGTTGATCCGAGAGATGAGATCGTAACAGGTGATTACGCTGACTTTGCAAAGAACGACAAGGACGAGCGTTACTGGGCAGCTGCTCAGCTTTACAGAGCTACAGGCGACAAGGAGTACCTCTCTGCTGCTGAAACTATCGGCACAAAGACAGGTCTTGGCTGGTCTGATATGGGCGACTACGGCAGCCTTGCTCTCTTAACAATGAAGAACATCGACAAGTCCTCTACAGCTTACAAGAACGCTGAATCAAAGATAATCTCACAGGCTGATGCTCTTGTTAAGACTGTTAACTCCAACCCTTACCACAGCTCACTTACAAAGTATGACTGGGGCAGCAACATGAACATTGCTGACAATGGTATCATGCTCAGCCTTGCATACAAGCTCACAGGCAAGGCAGCATACAAGGATGCAGCTGAAGCTCAGCTCGACTACCTCCTTGGTGTAAACCCACTTGCTACTTCATTCGTAACTGGCTGGGGTACAGTATCTCCTCAGCACCCACATCACCGTCCTTCTATCGCTAAGGACAAGGCTATGCCTGGTATGCTCGTAGGCGGTGTTGACCAGAGCCTCGAAGACAGTGCAGCTAAGGCTTACTGTGCTGATGCAGCTCCTGCTAAGTGCTGGGTAGATAACGACCAGAGCTACTCTACAAACGAGATCACAATCTACTGGAACTCACCTCTTACATACCTCCTTACACTCACAGGTTCAGCCGCAGATGCAAACATTGACCCACAGCAGCCAGATGCAAACGGCACTCTCTGGGGCGATGCAAACCTAGACGGTAAGGTAACTGTTGCTGATGCTACTGCTATCCTCCAGTTCCTCGCAAATCAGGATAAGTACGCTCTCAAGCCACAGGGTAAGATAAACGCTGACGTTTATGAGAACGGCGACGGCATCACTGCTAAGGACGCTCTCTCTATCCAGAAGCTCGATGCTAAGCTCATCAATAAGCTTCCTGAGTCTTACAAGAGCGGCAGCCAGCCGGCAGTTACAACCACTGCTGCAACTACTACAACTCCTGCAACTACCACAACTACAGCTCAGCCAGTAGGCGATATCAAGGATCTCGGCACTCCAATGGACAATAATGCTACAATGATCTCTGACTTCCGCACAGGCAAGCCTGGTGACTTCTATTCATCAGAGGGCTGGACAAACGACAAGCCGTTTGACTGCTGGTGGTACAAGCAGAACTCTCAGATCGTTGGAGATCACCTTGAACTCAAGATTGCTGAGAAGTACAATGCAAAGGATAAGAACCCTAACTGGGATCCTCAGTATTCCGGCGGTGAGTTCCGTACAGACAAATACTACCACTACGGCTACTATGAGACTTCTATGCAGGCTATAAAGAATGACGGTGTTGTTTCCTCATTCTTTACATACACAGGTCCTTCTGATGTTATCAATGATGAAAAGAATCCTTGGGATGAGATCGACATCGAGATCCTCGGTAAGGATACTACAAAGGTACAGCTCAACTACTACACAAACAGCAAGGGCAATCACGAGAAGATGATCGACCTCGGATTCGATGCTTCCGAAGCTTACCACACTTACGGTTTCGACTGGCAGCCTGACCACATCACATGGTACATCGACGGCAAGGAAGTTTACACAGCTAAGGAAAACATCCCTGTAACTCCTGGTAAGATCATGATGAACGCATGGCCTGGACGTACAGTTGATGACTGGCTCAAGCCATTCAATGGAACAATTCCGCTTACAGCTCGTTATCAGTGGGTAACATACAAGCAGTCTTCGGATTCTAAGACAAAGAAGCCACGCACTCTCGAAGAGATCGAAAAGGAAGCTAAGGGCAGCAGCAGTGAGCAGCAACCTTCAAATCCTGGCGGACAGAGCTCAAGCGCAATCGTTGACAAGGGCACTCCAATGAATGCTAACGCTACAATGGTTTCTGACTTCCGTACAGGCAAGTCCGGTGACTTCTTCTCATCAAACGGCTGGACAAACGATAAGCCATTTGATTGCTGGTGGTACAAGCAGAATTCTCAGATCGTTGGAGATCACCTTGAACTCAAGATCGCTGAGAAGTACAACCCAGAGGACAAGAACCCTAACTGGAACCCACAGTATTCCGGCGGTGAGTACCGTACAAACGAGTTCTATCACTACGGTTACTATGAGACTTCTATGCAGGCTATAAAGAATAACGGCGTTGTTTCCTCATTCTTTACCTACACAGGTCCTTCAGATGAGAATCCTTGGGACGAGATCGACATCGAGATCCTCGGCAAGGACAC
>DEBW01000111.1:6765-7499 GCA_002348905.1 Ruminococcus flavefaciens
ACAGCTCGTTATCAGTGGGTAACTTATAACAAGCAGTAAAAAATAGCAAAGGAAAACACCGGCGGAGTGCATCCGCCGGCGTTTTTTTATGGGTTTGTATAAAATTACTGGACAAATTCAAAATGATGTGATATAATATGTCTAACAATAGTCGGAGGTGCTGTTATGAACAGTTATTCACAGCAATATATCGCATCACACCTTTTTTCCCACAGGGAGGAGGATTTTGAGTATGCTTCATTCGACAGGGAGATAGCCTGCTATGAGAGTATCTGCGCTGGAAATATAGAGCTTGTGCGTGTATATTCCACACCTCTTTGCAGCGAAGGCTACGGTATCCTCAGCAAGGACGCTCTGCGGAATCTGAAGTACCATTTTGTAGTGTCGGCTGCTCTTATAGCCAGATTCTGCATCAACAGCGGAATGTCACCTGAGGAGGCATACAGTCTCAGCGATGTGTACATTATGAAGGCTGACGAGTGTACAAATGCGGACGGCGTTCACGAAGCTCATATGGAAATGATAGAGGAGTATACCCGCCGTATGAGACAGGTGCGCAACAGCAGTGTGTATTCAAAGCAGATAGTTCGTGTGCTTGACTTTATAAGCGAGCACCTTCACGGACGTATCATGATAAACGATGCGGCGGAGTATCTGCAAATAAGCTCGGCATACCTTTCGAGACTTTTCAAGGCTGAGACAGGTATGGCTTTCAGCGATTACGTCAACCGCAA
>DEBW01000111.1:7616-11692 GCA_002348905.1 Ruminococcus flavefaciens
GTCTGCTTTGTTTCAGTTCGCAGAGCTATTTCATTAAAATATTCAAGCGATATATGAACATGACTCCTAAGGAGTACAAAAAACGCTACCGTCTGCCTGATTTTATGACGGCTCAGAATGTCGGAAATGAAGAAAAATCCGGCGAAAATAAGGACGAATAAACAAAAAAGGGACGGTTTTTTTATCCGTCCCTTGATTTTTGTATCTGATTTAATTTTTGATGTCCTCGATAAGCTTGCCAAGACAAAGCTCAAAGCAGGTACCGTACCACAGTTCGTCAGCTTCTGGCAGGGTTGCTTCGATGCAGTCGGCTGTAAATTTTACAGAGAGGTCGAGAGCCTGCTGTAAGGTTTTTCCGAGAGTGACAGCTCCGGTGAAAACGCTTGCAAAAATGTCACCTGTGCCGTGCATATGACGGTCGATGTGTCTGCCGAATGAGTAGTAGAACTTGTCGTTTTCCGGATCATAAGCAGCAGCGCCCTGTTCCTCGTCGTTCCAGCGTACTCCGGTAAGTACAGGATAACGGCAGCCAAGCTCTGCAAGCCGGCGGAGAGTTGTGCGTGTCTGCTCCTCGTTGTTTTTCTCGGAGTAGGGGATATCAAGCAGAAATGAAGCTTCTGTCATATTGGGTATGATGTAGTCAGCCTTTGAGCAAAGCTCCCTCATGCCGACTTTCAGCTCATCGGTAAGACCTGCGTAAAGCTTGCCGGAATCTCCCATAACAGGATCGACAACTATGAAATTATCCTTTGTGCCGAAGGTATCGAAAAAGTCAGAGACTATCTTCACCTGTGCCGGAGAACCGAGATAACCGGTATATACAGCATCAAAGCCGAGTCCCATTTTCTGCCAGTGAGAAGCTATCTGAGGGATATCACCTGTCAGGTCACGGAATGTGTAGCCGCTGAAACCGCTGCCTGTGTGGGTTGAGAGCACAGCAGTAGGTATAACAGCCGTTTCTATACCCATAGCCGAAATTATCGGCAGAGCTACCGTAAGAGAGCACTTTCCGAAACAGGATATATCCTGAATTGTAACCGCTTTTTTCATAAAACATCTTTCCTTATCGTATCACGTATATCTGCATATATCAATATTTTACTTCATTCTGAGAATAATGTCAATAGTGCGGATATCATCCGCCCGAATATAATTTATTGGTTACGGCGTGGGCGGATAATGTTCGTCCCTACAAAAATATTTGTTTCAATTCTTATATTAAAATATAAGCTTGCGATACTTAAAAAATAAATGCATATATCAACAGTATTATCCAAAGAAATTTCGCCTGTTTATCACTTTTCGCTATTGACTTTTCTGCGTGGATAAGCTAAAATAATATTATGTTATGTTTGAAAATTATTATATCATCTGCAATTGGAGGCTGCTGAATCTATGGGTAAGATCTCAGAATTTATAAAAGGACTGAAAAAGTCCACAAAGGTAACTGTACTTTCATGCGGAAGCTTTGTCGTACTGACTTTGCTTATACTCGTATTCTTTATAATGTTCCCTATAACTCCGTCTGAAAAGATAATGGCTAATATCGGACGAGGTGAGAATATCTCGCAGAGCGGCGGAACTCAGCCTGCTCAGACTGCTGTTCCAGGCGTTGATACTACTGTATCGACTACTCAGACTACTGTTGCTACCAATGAAAAAACAAAGGCTACAAAGCGTACTACTACCGAAGGTACACGTACAAACTATAAGATAGCTATTACAACAGGCTCAGGCTTCGGCAATAACAACGGACGTATTCCAACAGGTCAGATGCCTGGTTATACCTATACAGAAACTACCGTTGCTGATTACAGCGAATACGGTACAGAGCCTTATTCAGCTCATACTACATCTGCTCATTCAGGTACAGGCTATTCAGGCGGTACAGAGCCTTATACACCGTCTTATACCACAGCAGCCGGCGGAGATAATGGCAGCGGTAATACTACAACACCAGTTGTAACAAGCCCGAATAACGGCGGCGGAGATACAGGTACAGGCGGTAATACCGGCGGCAGTACCGGCGGAGACGAGCCGTCAGTTCCTGATAATCCGGTAACACCGCCGTCTGACGGAGGTTCTACCGGCGGAGGCAGTACCGGCGGAGATACAGGTTCGGTTGACGAATGGTAAAAATTATACCCCATAGCCAGTTATGGTTATGGGGTAATTTTATAGGAGGATAATATGCTGAATGAGAATGAACAAAATGCGCTGAGGTATTATATCGGCGATGTTTCGGGAAGTGACGCTTTTTACGGCGATCCTAAAGCATATGTTGTGATAAACTCGCTTTTCTTCCCTGAGATAACTACTGAACGTGCGAGAGCTGCTGAGGGGAAATACCTTAATCCTGCTATAGTTGAAGATACTGAGCGGCTGCTTGAATTTTTCAGCGGACTTTTTTCCGCTTTCAGAAAATGTGCGGTAAGGGAGACTATAAATACTTTCCGTGTCGAGCGTTTTTCGGACTACAGCTTATGCAAGGAATACGGTCATACTCTTTCGCTTACTTCTACGTCAAAGGCAGGCTTTCTGCGTGAGTACCGTGACCGCCTTGGAATAGCCCTGATGAAGTTTGAGATATCAGCAGGTACGCCGTGCATAGATGTCGGAGCGGCTCTTGATGTATACGTAAAGCCGGAGGAGGCGGAGGTGCTTTTACCGCCGTTTACAAGGCTTGAAATAACTGAGTATGTACCTTCCGGAGAAGAAGCAGAGATACTTGATTCTGCCGGAAAGCCGCCGATAGTGGGCAGTAAGGTCAAAGCCTGCGGTATTGTGCCTTTTTCCGGAGAAATATGTGAACTTCCGGCAGACGGGAACAAAGCCGGTATGAGGGTGTATACCGCTCTCAACGCAGGAAAAGAGCCGGATGCAGATGATGTAAAGCTCTATACCTGCTGGAAGTCGGCACTTGTGAAAAGTCTGAATGGTATGATTTGAAGCAGTACGTTAAAATACACCTGTACAGGCGAATATACCTCCTGCAATAAGCAATGCTCCAAGACCGACAAGCCTTAAAAATGTCAGCTCCTTGCTGTTATTCATATAATCAATTTTAGTGAATGGCATCATTCTTTTTGCAATAAGGACAGATACAGGGCGATAGGGATTATCATTATTGACCGTTACAGTCACTTTCAATCCTATCTTAGGCATAATGCCCGAAATAAAGCAGTCAGATTTGTAATAGTCTATATCCTGATATGTGTTTTTGTCTATTCTGTATTTTATTCTCAATGAGCGTGCTTCGTGGTCTATACCGGTTATTTTACCGTTCAGCACTTTTTGCTTGTTGATTTTGTACCGTAATGATCCGAATATTTCAATAGCAATCAAAATGATACCCATAAGAATAGCGAGTATACCAAATATTCTATCCTCCATAATCATCCTTCCTCCTATATATTTGAATGATATAATTTGTAATTGATATTATTATACTAAAAAATTTTTCAAAAATCAATCATTAAAAAAGTTTTTGCTTACCTACAAAAAATTCAGAGGTGTAAATATGGAAAAATATGATATTAAGCTTTATGACTTTTATCGGGATTCTGAAATAGAAGCCGAAGTTTTTGCTGATGAATGTGAATCATCCGACGATATCGTTTTGAAGATAACGCTCAGGGGTATTGCTGTAACCGCAAGAGCAGACGGCTATTTATCGGCTTATCAGGAATTAAGGGATAAACTGCTCACAAATGGTTTCGGAATAAAATGCAACGGCTCTCTTATCAATGTGAATCAATCTGCAATGATGTCGTATACTCCGGAAGTTTATCTCATAGAGATAGGAAAACAGGCATTGCTAAAAGATATTGTAAATATCTGGGGCTATTGTGATATCAAAACTTTTCCTGATACGAAAGAACAAACTGAATATACAGAGAAATGGTATGCATCATTGAGGGCGTAAATCAGCTGTTTTGGACGTTGGTTTGTTATTTGCGGACGACCGATGGTCGTCCCTACGTTCATTCGACCTGTTTATTAGCCGGCGTGGGATAGGTAAGGACGATAATTCAGGTGAGCGAGTTTACAAGCGTCCCCGTAATTGCGTGCGCCCG
>DEBW01000111.1:11708-18894 GCA_002348905.1 Ruminococcus flavefaciens
TGTGAACCCAATCTAACATACATTGACTTGAAACGGATATTGTGGTAGAATAAGTTTATACTATTTATAAAGGAGAAACCTATGAAATTAAATGATAAAATACACGGCTTTACCGTAACACGTATACAGCCTGTCCAGACAGTCGAAGGCGAACTCATAGAAATGGTTCATGACAAGTCAGGAGCTAAGCTCGCATGGCTGAAAAGCAGTGAGGAGAACAAGCTCTTCTCAGTATCATTCAAGACCATCCCAAGCGATGATACCGGAGTTTTCCACATCCTCGAACATTCAGTATTAGGCGGTTCAGAGCGCTATCCTGTAAAAGAACCGTTCCTCTATATGCTGAAAAGCTCGATGAATACCTTCCTTAACGCCATGACTTTCCCTGACAAGACTATGTTTCCGGTATCCAGCCGAAACAACAGGGACTTCATGAACCTTACAAGAGTGTACCTCGATGCAGTTTTCAAGCCTCTGATATATACCGTGCCTGAGATATTCTATCAGGAGGGACACCATACAGAGTGGCGCAAGGCTGAGGACGCTCCGCTTTACAAGGGTGTAGTTTTCAACGAGATGAAGGGTGTTATCTCCTCGATATACAACCGCATGGAGTGCGAGACTATGGCTATGCTCTATCCTGAGAGCAGCTACAGATTCGAGTCAGGCGGTCTGCCGGAGGCTATACCTGACCTTACATATGAGCAGTTCATCGAAACTCATAAACGTTTCTATCATCCGTCAAATTCCTACTTCTACCTTGACGGCGATGTGGATATAAACGAGATACTCGAACTCATAGATACAGACTATCTCTCAGCATACGACAGAAGCGATGACGTTATAACCATACCTGTACAGAAGCATATAGCTCCTGCTGAAAAGACCTGCTACTATGAGATATCCGCCGAAGAACCAGAGGAAAAGCATACTCATATATGCGTGAGCAAGATAATGGCTTCATGGGAGGAAAAGGAGAAAATATTCGCCTGCACCGTACTTGGTGAGGCTCTTGCCGGTTCAAATGACGCTCCGCTGAAAAGAGCGCTCCTTGACACTGGAAAGTGCCTTGATGCGGCATTCGGCATAAACGAAGGCATCATGCAGCCTTTCGGTGCGCTGAGAATATTCAATACCGATATGGCTGACGCTCCTGAGCTTCTTGATACCGTGAAAAAAGCCGTATCTGATATGGTAGAGAACGGCATAGGCAGAAATGCTCTTGAAGCTGCAATAAACCGCCTTGAATTCCGCTTCCGTGAGGGTGAAGAGCCAAAGGGACTCAACAGAAGTATCAATGCTATGTCATCATGGCTTTACGGCGGAGATGTCCTCATGTACATCGACTGCGACAGCGTATTTGACTTCCTCCGTGAACAGTTAGAGACTGGATATTATGAGAAGCTCCTTGCTGAGTGGCTTCTTGACGATACAGGCAGAGCTACACTTTATATGCTCCCGTCACATACCTACGGCGAGGAGCTTGTAAAGGCTGAGAATGAGCGTGTGAACGCTGAACTTGCGGCAATGTCCGAAGATGAAAAGGCTAAGCTCATAGAACTTAACAGAAAGCTTGACGAGTGGCAGGCTGCTCCTGATACCGCTGAGAATATCGCATCTCTGCCGACACTTCCGCTTTCAGAAGTAAACAGAGAGCCGCTTAAATTCGTAACAGAAAAGGTGAGCGAGAACGGCATAACAGTCCTCAGACACCCAGCAAGAAACCGTGGAATATCCTCTGTCAGCCTCTATTTCTCAGCAGCAGACCTTGACCGCCATGAATTTGATATGCTTGCGCTTCTCTCAGACCTTATCTCTGAGCTGCCGACTAAAAACTGCTCCGGAGCAGAATTACAGCAGCGTATCACCGGTATACTCGGCAATCTCAATATATCTGCTACAGTTTTCAGCAAGGACAAAGTTACTGATAAGTGCAAGCCGTATATGGCAGTAAAGGCAAGCTTCCTTGAACATAACAGGGAAAAGGCTCTCAGCCTTATCGGTGAGCTTCTTACCGAGACTGTCTACGAAAGTCCTGAGCAGATAAAGGAGATACTTCTCCAGACTGACGAGGACATGAAGCAGGATATCATTGCAAACGGACACAGAATAGCTATGCGCCGTGCAAGATGCGGAATGTCTGCTGAATCTGCTCTCAATGAGGTTCTCAGCGGTTACGAGGCTTACAAGACAGTTCATGCTATCTCAAAGCCGTCTGACGAGGAACTTTCAAAGCTTATTTCTGAACTCAGAGCGCTTGCTGAGCGTATATTCTGCAAGGCGAGACTTACTGCAAGCACTGTTTCAGCCGACGAACTTTCACTCGGAATAATTGCAGATATGCTCCCACAGGGCGAAGCTCCTGACACTGATGAGACTTCATTCAGTATAGAAACTCCCGATGCACAGGGAATAATCATACCTTCCGGCGTATCGTATTCCGGCGCTGCACTTCCTGAGTATGAGGAAGATACAGCGGTATGGAGCGTACTTTCCGCTATACTTTCCTATGAGTACCTCTGGAATGAAGTGCGTGTAAAGGGCGGAGCTTACGGCACAGGCTGCGGAGCAAACAATCTCGGCGAGGTAGGTTTCTACTCCTACAGAGATCCTTCTCCTTCCGGAGCATTAAAGGCTTTTGCGGATTCATCAGAGTTCCTCAGAAGCTACTGCGGAGCAAAGCCTGATATAAGCAATTATATCATAAGCAGTATAGCTCAGAGAGAGCCGCTTATCTCAGACAGAGGCTACGGCGATTCAGCAGATGCTATATACTTCCGTGAAATGACAGATGAGGTACGCTGTGCTAATCGTCTGCGTATGCTGGAACTTACAGCAGATGACCTGCTCACAGCGGCAGATTCTCTTGCAAAGAGCGGCAGAAAATGCGTGGTAGGTCCGGCAGAAGCAATAACAGCCTGCGGCGAGGGATTTGTTACCGAAAAGCTGTAAGCGCTGGATAAATTCATAATGCATAATGCGTAATTATGGTGTCCCTGTCGGGACGGATTTGAATTGACCAATTGTATGGGCGGATATCATCCGCCCGTGTGTGGTCATTGTTGGGAATTTGTTTGCCTAAGCCATAATTTGTCTGGATTTAAATATAATCAACAAATTTAAGCGCTTTTAATAAATAATTGTTGCAAAATCCAAAAACGTGTGATATAATATGGGCATAGGGATACATCAAGTCTGCGAAAGGGGGATTTTTCATGGACGTATTGATATGGGCTATCCTTGTGGTCGTTTTTGTCATCGTGGAAATTGCAACGGTTCAGCTTGTATCCGTGTGGTTCGCTGCCGGAGCTTTAGTCACTATGATAAGCGTTTATTTCTTCGATATCCCGATAATCGGACAGCTGGGTATATTCATACTTACCTCGTCTGTCTGTCTGCTGATAACAATGCCTTTCATCATGAAAAAGCGTAAGGAAAAAGGTTACATACCCACTAATTCCGAGCTTGAGATAGGCAAAACAGCTAAGGTGATACAGGAAATAGACTTCGACAAAGGAACGGGACGTGTTACTCTTGACGGGGTAGACTGGAGTGCAGTTCCGGAAAACGGTGAGGTCATACCTAATGGCAGCATCGTTATCATTACGCAGGTCAACGGCGCTAAACTGACCGTAAAACCTAAGATCTAAGGAGGAAACATTTTTTATGGATGGCATAATTGAATTTCTGGGAATAATAGTACTTCTTGTAATAGTATTCCTTCTGTTTACATTTATAAGGTGCTTCAAGATAGTACCTCAGGCACACGTTTTCGTTATCGAGCGCTTCGGCTCATTCAAGTGCGAATGGGAGACTGGTATACACTTCCTCTGGCCTTTCATCGAGCGTATATCCGGTAAGATATCGCTGAAGGAAAGAGTAGTTGACTTCCCGCCTCAGCCGGTTATCACTAAGGATAACGTTACAATGCAGATAGATACTGTTGTATTCTACAAGGTTACAAATGCAAAGCAGTACATCTACGGCGTAGATAAGCCGATACCGGCTATCGAGAACCTCTCTGCTACAACTCTCCGTAACATCATCGGTGAAATGGAGCTTGACTCAACACTTACTTCCCGTGACGTTATCAATACCAAGATAACAGCTATACTCGATCAGGCTACTGACCGCTGGGGAATCAAGGTAGAGCGTGTAGAGCTTAAAAACATCCTCCCTCCAAGAGAGATTCAGGACGCTATGGAGAAGCAGATGAAGGCTGAGCGTGAGCGCCGTGAGAAGATACTCCAGGCAGAGGGTGACAAGAAGTCACAGATTCTCCTTGCCGAAGGTGAGAAGGAGTCACAGATACTCCGTGCTCAGGCTAAGAAAGAGGCTCAGATACTTGAAGCTGAGGCTGAAAAGCAGGCAATGATACTCAAGGCTGACGCTGTAAGAGAGCAGAAGATACTCGAAGCTACCGGTGAAGCGCAGGCTATAGAGCTTGTACAGCAGGCAGTTGCAGACAGCCTTGTAAAGCTCAATCAGGCATCACCAAACGAGAAAGTTATACAGCTCAAATCTCTTGAAGCATTTGCAAAGGCAGCTGACGGCAAGGCTACAAAGATCATTGTACCAAGCGAGATACAAGGTCTTGCAGGACTTGCAGCCGGACTTAAAGGCATCGCTGAAAGCGACAAGCCGGCATCATAAAAACATCATAAACGAAGAAAACCGCCCTATGTATCCCTTGGGCGGTTTTTCATATATTAGAGGAGTTGAAGATTTCAATATTATTACAGGAGCTTTATAAGCTCGTCTCTTACGCTGTCAAGACGCTCGTCAGAGAGACCGAAGTCCATTTTCTTGTAAGACCATGCTGCTCTGCCGATACCGTGCTTTTCAAATACGCTGTTGATAGTCTTGTACCATTTTACAGTATCCTCAGCGCCTACAACGTCGATAACGCCGTATTCGCCGCAGTAAAGCTCAGCGCCGTACTCTTCAGCCTTCTTTATAGCAGTTGAGAAAAGTTCCTCGAAGTATTCCTCAGAGCAAACGCTGTCCTCGAACTTCATACGCTCGTCAGGGTTGATAGCATCAGTCCAGTAAGCGCCCTGATGAGTGAATTTGAGAGGTTCATAGCAGTGCATATTGTATATTACCTTGTCATCGAAAGGAGCTTCAAGGTACTGTACAGTGTCAGCTGAGTTGTTATGGTAGCTTCCGACAAGTATGAGGGTATCGGGAGCAAATTTTCTTATGCGTGGTATGCAGGTGCGGATAATTCTGTTCCATGCGTCAATAAATTCAGCATCAGTAACTTCATTGAGAAGCTCGAAAGCAACGAAATCGGAATACTTTCCGTATCTTTTAGCCATTTCTTCCCAGAGGCAGTAGAAGCGTTCCTGATACTTTATGCTGTCGAAGAAGCCGCTCTCGTCCTCGCCGTAGTAATCGAAAGAGAAACCGGCAGTTTTGTGGAGGTCGAGAATAAGGTTGAGCTTGTATTTATTACAGAATTCAACAGCGTTGTCGATATAAGCGAAACCGTCCTCGATGAAAATACCGCAGTCTTTTTCAATGATGTTGTAGTCAAACGGGATGCGGATGTGGTCGATACCCCAGGAAGCGGCATCTGCGAAATCTTTTTCAGTGATGAAGGTATCGAGGTGCTCTTTCTCGTAGTTGCACTGAGAGAGCCAGCCGCCGAAATTTATGCCTTTGTAAAAGCCTTTTTCTTTTAACATAATAGTCCCTCCTGTAGTTTATCCGGGCAGTTGTTTACTTTTCTATATTATAGCATAGTTCATACAAAATAGATATCAATTTATTGATAATAATAGTATTTTTATGTCCGGCTGTAACAGAGTTCGATTTTGTTAATATATGGCTATATATATTAAAAAAAAGTGCGGACGCACATTGTACGTCCGCAGATAGATGCGATATATTATTTGGCAAAAACAACATCTTTAAGGGTATTGTAGTTGGTATCGAAATCAACGATAAGAGCATCACCGCTCGGAGTGCTGTCGCCGTAGTAAGAACCGTCGACTGGTATCTGTAACTGCTGGCGGTTATATCCGAGGAGCATAGGAGCTCTGAGAGAGAGCAGGTAAAGCTCGGAAGTCGTATCATTCGTAGCAACGTCAGGCATAACGTTTGTAGCGATATTCTTCATAGTAACAGGATTAAAGGATTTGAGCTTGTCCATTACCAGTTCAACGACACGGCGCTGTCTTTCGGTACGCTCAAAGTCAGCATTTCCGACGTAGCGTATACGAGCATAAGAGAGAGCCTGCTTGCCGTTGAGGTGAAGCTGTTTTCCGCCGCCGCTGAGGAGAGAATCCATTCTGTCGTCGCCCATTATCTCGTTGACCTCAGCCTGGAGGATAGTGTTTATCTCCTGAGCTTCCTCGTCGGTTACGTCAACGTCAATACCGCCGACTGAATCAACGATGCTTGCGAATGAAAGGAAGTTGATAGAAACGTAGTCGTCTATCTTTACGCCGAAGTTATGCTCGATAGTGTCCATGAGGAGTTCAGCTCCGCCGTAGGAGTAAGCGGCATTGAGCTTGTCCCAGCCGTAACCCGGCACTTCAACGTAGCAGTCACGCATGAAAGAGGTCACTACCATGCTGTTAGTTTCGCTGTTGAGAGATATGAGCATCATAGTGTCTGAACGTCCACGCTCATCGAGAGAGCGTCCGTCAGTACCGATGAGGAGTATGCTTGTAACGTAGCTTCTTGAAAGAGCACCTGATGTACGGTTACGTGAGCCTGTAGGCGTATAGTTCATCTTGTTTATGAGCATGAGTGAGGTGCATGAGTACATACCGAAGAGAAGCAGGAAGAGTATCAGGAGCATGATGATAATTTTTTTAATGAGAGAGCCGGCAAAGCTTGATTTTTTCTTTTTAGACTTCTTTTTCTTAGGCTGAGACTGAGAGGACTTCTGAGCCGGCTTTTTCTTGTGAGGATGCTGGCTTTCGTAGTAGTCCTGACGCTTTGGCTCACGGCGTGGAGCTTCACGGCGAGGCGGCTGTCCGTCTGAGTAGTATTCCTCTCTTGGGACTTGTCTGCGCTCATTACGAGGAGCTTGCTGTTCGCAACGGTAATAGTCCTGTCTTGGAGCTTCACGGTATTCTTCCCTGTACTGAGGTTCGCCACGGTAGTAGTCCTGTCTTGGAGCTTCACGGTATTCTTCCCTGTACTGAGGCTCGCCACGGTAGTAGTCCTGTCT
>DEBW01000111.1:19068-28126 GCA_002348905.1 Ruminococcus flavefaciens
TCACGGTATTCTTCCCTGTACTGGGGTTCACTGCGGTAATACTCCTGTCTTGGCGGCTGTTCCGGCTGACGGTACTGCTCCTTGACCTCATTCGGGATGTAAATGGTCTTGGTGTTCTGGTCGTCGGAATTGTTGTTTATGAAGTAGTCCTTTTTATGTTTATCTGACATTGTGTTCTCCTTTTCAATAAGCACATGATTTGGTGCAGGGTTGGTGCATAGTTTGCAGGGTTTTCTATATACTCTATATTTTTTACGCACTTTACTATGCTAATATAATAAAATCTCAAAAATTATCACGTACAATAGGTATAACCCTGCATACCCTGCACTTTTACGGTATATCGGCAAATAACCCTTCATCAGTATAATACAAGACCTGCTGACTATCAAGCCGCAGGTCATAAGTATCAGATCTTGTTGTAGCTTACAGCGGCATATGTAACAGCTGTGAATATGAGATTGTATATCACCATTGCCGTTGAGGACATATAGAGATAATCAAACTCAAAAGCCTTTGAGAGTATCAGCATCATACAGAGTCCGAATCCAAGCAGGATAGATACTGTCTGTATGACAAGTCCCCATGCAGCAGATGTGTGGATAGTCTTAATGCCGAGTATAAGCTGGGCGAATGAGGAAAATCTTCCGGTGCAAGCCATAGAAGCGCTCATGCGGACAACTTTTGAAGTTTCGGCATCGAAGTCCTCGTAAAGGCGCTTTGGGATAACTCTTATCATATCCTTTGGTATGCCGTAAACAGAAGCTATCCTTTCCTGAGTGATGATATGGTCGGTACTTTTAACGATGAGGAATACCTTTCTCTTTATGAGTTTTCCAGCCCACTTCTTAACGTATCTGTCAGGAGTGATATTAACGGTGAACATAGCGGCAAGGTTGCCGGATATTGAAAGGTAAAGCGGTTCACCGCCGCCGGCAGCCTCAGTCTCCTCAGTCTTGGTAGGTATGCCCTCGATGTTGTGGCTTTCCATAAGCTCACGGCTGCCGAGGAGTATGCGTCTGTTGTTTATCCATCCGCAAAGCCCCATATTTTCCTCGATAGAGAAGTTTTCGATAGTGTAGAGCAGAGACTCCTTACCGGCGATAACATCGTTAAAGAGCTGCTGTAAAACGCTTCCTGCATGGTGTGTGAGACTTGCGGCATCAAGCAGGGCTTCGTCAAGTTTGATATTTGAGAAGACCTTTATTCCTCCGAGAGAAATGGAATTGTCAGGGAAAAGCGAAGCGCTCTCAACGAGGAGAGAATTGGCATCGTAAAGGTCATCAACGCTCTGATATCCGAGGAGTATGCCGTCATTTTTAAGGGTTTGCATTGATACCTTTTCAAGCGGTATGTTTGCTACAAACGGAAGTGCCGAGCAAGAGCAGGTACAAAGCAGCATACTGAATATTGAAAATCCGAATGCAAGTGCTTCGGGAGATATGAGCGAGCCTGTTCTGAAAAATGTCAGGAACAGTGATATTACAGCTGAAACTCCGAAACAGAGCGGAGCAGCCTTGCGGCAGTAGGAATCGGTTATATCTGCCGAGTAGGAGTACCGCAGGAAGTCTGTAAGGAAATCTGTGCGGCGCATAGCAGCGGTTATCGGGAAATCTCCGAGAGTACCTCGTGTAAGGCGTTCAGCACGTTCCTCGTCCTTGACATAGACAACGGCATGGCGGTCGAAATTCTGTGAAACGAACTTGAAATTTCGCTTTGCACGTTTGATTATCAGAAGCTTTCCTATGGCGTTGGTCAGCATTGAGAGAATGGCGACCGGCATATATATATGTATCAGTTCATTCTTTGCCATATCCTGTTTGAGGAAAGCGGTGATAAGAGCTATGAAGCAGGTGATGGATGTCATAGCCGTCATGGAATCGCTGTCAGCTTTCAGGGTGATGAAATTTTTCACGCCCTTGGTAAGTACCGGCAGGGAATAGGACATAGCCAGCAGACCGAGTATCAGATGCACGATAAGGTATGAGGTTATATGTTCGATACTCATGAATGGAATTATCGGCAGACCGAATCTGCTGCAAATAGTGATATAGAAGCTGAGAAATGCCGTCATTGAAAGTACGACGACTCTTGTTGAGATTATGCCTTTCAGGTCGTAGATATCTCTGCCAACGTCCTGAACATCGCCGTAGTAGTTGAAATCAACGATACGCTTGGTACGTTCACTTTTAGCTTTGATATGAGCAAATTCCTCAGCATCCTGAGTGATATGCACATCGAGAGCGCCTGCATCTATCTCCTGAGGGCTGCTCAGGTCGATACTTGTCATTTCGGCTCTCGGAGCGGGCACGACAGGTTTTGCAGCTTCAACAGCGTCCGGAGAAGGCACTATATCAGTGACATACTTCTTGTTTCCCGGAGCTTCAGCCTCGTCGATTATCTCACGGCGGCTTCGTTTTTTCTTTTTGAATTCCGGCGGAGTATACATATACTCTCCTACAGGAGTTTCCTTTGAGTAGGTGTAGCCGGTCTTTTTCTTTTTGCCGTGCTTTTTCTTCTTTTTCTGCTGTTCGGCTTCTCTTGCACGGGTTGAATCAGACATTCGTCTGATACGTGGAGTTTCACCCATTGGAGCAGCTGTTTCAGCGGCATACGAATTTACGGGAGTTTCTGTCTTTACTTCTGAAAGACCGTCATTTCCGGCAAAGCCTGTCTTTTTGACTGAAAGCTCGACAGGTTTGTATTCATTTGCAGGCTGGCGGTCAGCGGGTATTTCATCGAAAAGCTCTCGTTTTTCATGGGAAACAGTTTTTCGCTTCTGAGGCGGCTGTTTCTGTTTTACAGGATCAGGCAGGGTGGTATTTATCACCTTCTGAGCATCCCTTCGCCCAACGTGCTGAGTAGAGGTATCAGTGCCGGGGGAATACTGATTGAGTATATCCTCAAGTGAGAGTTTCTGGTCGGACATGAGTACCTCCTATCACTTAGAGGAACGCTGGCGGAGGACTTCATACATGAATATGCCGGCTGCAACGGATGCATTAAGGGAATTTATCTTGCCGAGCATAGGGAGCTTTATCATGAAGTCACATTTTTTCTGTATAAGTTTGCTGATGCCGAATCCCTCAGAGCCAATTACAAGTCCGCAGCTTCCGGTGAAGTCTGTCTGGGTGTAATCGCTTCCGGAAGCGTCAGTGCCGTATATCCAAACGCCTTTTTCTTTAAGCTCGTCGATAGCGGCAGCGAGGTTTGAAACTCTTGCTACAGGTACGTAGCTTGCAGCACCGGCAGATGTCTTGAAAACAGTGGCATTAAGACCTGCACTTCTGCGCTTTGGTATCACAACGCCGTCAGCGCCGGAAGTCTCAGCGGTACGGATGATAGCGCCGAGGTTGTGAGGGTCTTCTATCTCGTCGCAGATGATAATGAAAGGCTTAGTGCCTTTTTTCTCGGAAACTGCGAGGATATCATCAAGGGTGACGTACTCGCCGCAAGCACCTACAGCAACCACTCCCTGATGAGAAGCACCGCCGGAGAGCTTGGAGAGTTTAGCATCCATAGCGTCTTTTACAACAACGCCTTTTTCCTTTGCGAGACGGCGTATAACATTAAGGCTTCCGCCGTTTCCGTCTATGTAGATCGTGTCAAGTACAGCTCCGGATTTAAGAGCTTCAATGACAGGATTTCTTCCGCAGATGATGTTCTCGGAAGTATCATTCATTTCTTTATAATTATCCATAATTTTTACAGGGAAAAAGAATTCCCTTCTCCTTTTTTGTCCTTAGTTCCTTACTTTACTGCAATGCAGCATATCACACTATATTATATCATTTTGCATAAAAAATTACAAGAGTTTTTATGTTAAAAATGCTGTACAGGGACATATTTTTTCTGTATATTTTGCGGAATCATGTAATGTCTATGACAGAAAATTCCGGACGGTTGAATATTCGTGGTATGAATATCATGTTGAGCTGTCTTGCAAGACCACGGCTGACGATGTGGACGGTACTGCCGAACTGACGCTGACCGTTGGTGTATTCCGGAAAAAATCCCTGATCCGGAGCGTAAAGTCCCTGTTCCAGTATATATGGGATGCGCCACTGACCGCCGTGGTCGTGACCGGAAAGTATGAGGTCGAAGTCAGCCTTTTTTGTGAACGGCGGAGAGATACACTCTGTAACGCATTCCGGCTGATGCAGAAGCAGTATATCATAGCTTTCAGGAGCAATAGCACCGAAAATCTGCTGTAGCTGGTCGCTGTAGGTGAAAGGCTCGACAATGCCGGAGATATGTATTTTCTGACCTTTTATTTCGAGGTCTGTGCTTTGACCGTTTAAGACTGTAACGCCTGCTCCGTCTATCATTTTGAATACGGCAGACTTGTCTGAGCGCATTTCTTCGTGATTGCCTGCTGAGTAGGCGCACGGGTATTTTTCGCTGACAGCCCTGAGCAGAGTTTCAGCATTTTCAGTACCGCCTGTTTTGCTGACGATATCACCGCCGAAAAGTACAATATCCGGCTGGGCTTCTTCGATAGCGTCAATTATCCCTGACTGGTCGAAACCGCCGTAAAAGCAGTTGTGCAGGTCGGAGATAAATACTATGCGTATGGGAGTATCTATCTTGTCGGACTCAACGGTATAGTATTCGGTTTTCATTGAAAATCCCCAGCAGTCGAGTATGATTATGATGAGCAGTATGATCGCTGTAATGATAAGCTTTTTCTTGTTTATCTTCATATGTTTCCTCCTATGGCATTATGTTATAATTATATCATGTTTCGGCTGTGATGTAAATAACTTGGATCGCAGAACTCAGAAATCAGAGCTCAGAACTTAGAAATTAGAGGTCAGAAATCAGAGTATGGGACGGCGATTCTCCGTCCGCACTGAGTTCTGAGTTCTGATCTCTGAAAACTCATCGCCTCTTGATTTGCAGGAAGAATTATTGTATAATAGAGGTATCATTATATTTTGAGGAACGAGAGTATGAATAAATTGTTTTTATCACTTGCAGCAGCAGGCTGCATAACAGCTCTCTCTGCCTGCGGAAGCAGTTCTTCTGCTGTTACCGCTCCTGACGGCAAACTTGACAAATGTACACTGCGCTTTTCATGGTGGGGCGGAGACGACCGCCATGAAGCTACCCTTGAAGCCCTGAAGCTTTGGGAGAAAAAACACCCTGATATAACCATAGTCCCCGAATACGGCGGCTGGGACGGCTGGTCTGAGAAGATAAGCTCGCAGATAAGCGGAGATACCGCACCTGATATCATGCAGATAAACTACGACTGGCTCGTATCATTTTCTCCTGACGGTGACGGCTTCTATGACCTCAGCAGGCTCACTGACCAGCTCGACCTGTCAGCTTTTGACGAAGATGTGCTGGACTTCGGCAGGATGAACGGAAAACTCAACGCTGTCACCGTATCTGTCAGCGGAAGAGGATTTTTCTATAATTCTGAGGTGTTCAGACGTTTCGGAGCTTCTTACCCTGAAACGTGGGACGAGCTTTTCGCTCTCGGCAAAACTATGGGAGAAAACGGAGTATACCCGATAGACCTTGACATACAGTCAGGCGGTACAGCGTGGTATCTTGCGGTAGTGTACGTTCAGCAGACGACCGGCAGACAGTTCATTGATATGGAAGGCAGACTTGGATTCACAGAGGAAGATGTCCGCACAGCACTTGATTTTTACAAAAGGCTGGAGGATGAACACGTTATACGTACCGTTAAGACACGCTCTGACGAGGACGGCAATGCCGCTCTTTATCAGTCGTCAAAGTTTATAGGCGGAAACGTTGCAGGAGTGCTGGAGTGGGGAAGCTCTGTAGGAAAGTATGAACTTGCACTCGATAAAGGTGTGCTTGAAGCAGGTGCTATGCTGAAAGGCGAAAACGGTGAGAGCGGCGGTTGGATGATAAAGCCGTCAGTGCTCTATGCTGTGTCAAAGGATACGTCTTATCCCGATGAAGCAGCTGCATTCATGAACTTTATGCTTAATGATGCCGAATGTGCAAAAATACTCGGTACTACCAGAGGGATACCGGCTTCAAAGTACGCTGAGGAAACTCTCGAAGCAAACGGACTTCTTGAAGGACTTGCCCACGATAATGACGAGATGCTCAATGAGCTTGATACCGTAACTATAAGCCCGTACATGGAAATGACGAGAATGAAGGAGTTTTACAACTCTGCGATAGAGAAAGTCTCCTACGGCGAAACAGATACGGAAACTGTGGCTCATGAGCTTTACAGTCAAATGTCACGATATCTGGAGAAGGTCGCAAAATGAAAAAACACAACTGCCGGAATCCGGTCGGAGTGAGCAGGTATACAGGTCTATGGCTGATAACGCCGTTTATAGCCGGCTTTGCAGTCTTTACGCTGTACCCGTTCATATCTTCATTCCTGCTGGGACTTACCGAATATGACGGTATACATTCGCCGGAGTTTTCCGGTCTTTACAATTACAAAGAGATGCTTTCGGACAGCGGTTTCAGACAGGCTGTATGGGTAACGCTTAAATATACGTTCCTGCTCGTACCGCTGAAGCTTGCGGTATCGCTTCTGACGGCTCTGCTTCTGAATGCTGAGCTTAAAGGTATGGGGATATTCCGTACTGTTTTCTATGTACCGTCGATACTTGGTTCAAATCTTGCGGTAGTGATAATGTGGCAGTTTTTGTTTACGTCAGGCGGACTTGCCGAACAGCTCACGGGAATGGCAGGTCTTGAACCTGTAAGCTGGTACGGCGAACCGGACAGCGCAATGTTCATGATAATACTTCTCAGGCTGTGGGAATTCGGCTCGGCTATGATAATATTTCTCAATGCGCTGAGGGATATACCGGCTGAATACTACGATGCCGCCAAAGTTGACGGCTGCGGAAGCGTGAGAGCATTTTTCAGCATAACACTTCCGCTTCTTGGGAGAGTTATGTTCCTTAATCTTGTATTGCAGGTCATCGCCGCAATGCAGGAATTCAGTGCGCCGTATATGCTTACCGGCGGAGGCCCTATGAACGGCACTTATACAATAGGTATGCTCATATACGATGAAATGTTCCGCTATCATAACGCAGGCTATGCAAATGCTGTATCATGGGTGCTTTTTGTGCTGATATCAGCTATAGTTACAGTCCTGTTTGCTGTCACCGGCAAAAGCAGAAGGGAGGATATATGAAAAAGGCGTTTATGTATCTTCTTCTGACAGTTCTTGCAGTTATTATGATATACCCTTTACTGTGGCTCGCAGGAGCAAGCTTCAAGTCAAATGACGAGATATTTTCGTCAGTATGGTTCATTCCGTCGCATTTTGACTTTTCCGTATACGCAAGAGCGTGGCAGACGGTCACTCCCTACACTATGGGACATTACTTCATCAATACTTTTATGATAATCATTCCTAAGACCGTTTTTGCGGTAGTATCTTCTGTACTTGTCGCATACGGCTTTGCAAGGTTTGATTTTCCGCTGAAAAGACTGTTTTTTGCTCTGCTCATGGGTTCGATGTTCATGCCGGCTATAGTTACCGTTATGCCTCTTTACCTCATGTGGAGCAGGACGGGCGCTCTTGATACGTATATCCCTCTTACTCTGCCGGCTCTTTTTGCGGCTGAGGGAAGCTTTGTATTCATGCTTGTGCAGTTTTTAAGGGGAGTGCCGAAAGAATTTGACGAAGCTGCACGTATTGACGGCTGCAACAGTATACAGATACTTTACTATGTGCTTGTACCGTGTATACGTCCGGCGATAGTGTCGATAAGCGTATTTACATTCCTATGGACTATGAATGATTTTCTGAATCCGCTGATTATGATAAGCTCCGTGGAGAAATATCCGCTTTCACTGATACTAAGACTATCCGCCGACAGTACAGGTGACGGCTATGAGCAGTGCAAGATAATCGCTATGTCAGTGATAGGTCTTGTACCGTCGATAGCAGTATTTGCGGCTGCACAGAAAAAATTTATAAGCGGTATAACCGCAGGAGGATTGTCCGGATGAACATATCAGCAAAGACAGAACGAACAGTCCGTGAGTATATTTGCAGAATGGTACTGCGCTCTGACCCTCTCAGTCCGGAGTGGAACTGCGAGAACCGTATTTTCAGAAAACAGCCTAAGTGGAACTACATTGACAGCTGTATGATACACGCTGCAATGATGTACCGTGATGAGATACCGGGAATTACAGAATATGCCGTAAGATTCATGAACAGCTATGTTGATGAGAACGGTGACATCCCTACACTGCGGTACAGCGACTTCAACCTTGACAATATCTGCGGCGGACGGGAGCTTCTTTCGCTTTACCGCATAACAGGCGATGAAAGATATATCCGTGCGGCAGAAGGTCTTTTTGANNAGTGCTTCCGGATGGCCTACGAAAAACTGGCAGACTGCCTTATGGAGCAGCCCCGGCTGATGTGCGGCAGTTTCTGGCACAAGGGGATATACCCTTATCAGGTGTGGCTTGACGGAGTTTATATGGCTCTGCCGTTTATGACGGAGTATGGCATTTTTACCGGTGATAATTCATGTGCGGCGGATGCTCTTTCTCAGATAGGGAATATACGCCGTATAATGCGTGATGAGACTACAGGTCTTTACTATCACGGATACTGCGAGAAGAAAGATATCCTATGGGCTGACCGTGATACCGGACTTTCAGCAAATTTCTGGCTCAGGTCGAATGGCTGGCTCTGCGCCGGACTTGCTGACCTGTATGAGCTTACAGAGGATAAAGCCTGCGGAGAGATGCTTGATGAACTGCTGAAAGCGCTTGCGGCTTTTGCTGACAGTAATGGTATGCTCATGCAGCTCCCTGCGCTTCCGGAGCAGGCTGGCAACTACTGCGAAACGAGCGGTACGCTTCTTTATGCCTATTCGGCTATGAAGGCGAGCCGTATGGGAGTTTCAGGAAGCAGCGTATATTCAGCCGGCAGAAAGGCTCTTGAAGCTGTAACGGAAAATTATATAACCAATGACGGAGAAGTGCCGGTACTCTCGAATATCTGCCTCATGGGAGGTCTTGGAGGTGACAGCAGCCGTGACGGTTCAGCCGGTTACTACCTCAGCGAAAGGATAGT
>DEBW01000033.1:0-212 GCA_002348905.1 Ruminococcus flavefaciens
TTTCGGCATCATGATATGTGATGACCAGAATCAGGTAATAGACTTCGTTGAAAAGCCAAAGGAGCCAAAGTCAACTCTTGCTTCAATGGGTATCTATGTATTCAGCTGGCAGAAGCTCAAGAAGTACCTCATTGAGAACGAGAACGATGCTAACGCTAAGCGTGAGCGTGGCGAGGCATGGTCAAAGGATTTCGGCAAGGATATCATCACTT
>DEBW01000033.1:305-629 GCA_002348905.1 Ruminococcus flavefaciens
TCTGGGAAGCTAATATGGATCTTCTCAGTCCAAGTCTTCCGCTTGATCTCTATGACAAGAACTGGAAGATATATTCACGCAGCAGCTATATGCCTCCGCAGTACATCGGTGATAATGCAAACATCGAGAACTCAATGATAGCAGAGGGTAGCTCTGTTGACGGCGCTGTTGATTTCTCCGTACTCTTCGCAGGTGTTACTGTTGAAGAAGGCGCTACAGTAAACTATAGTATCGTTATGCCTGGTACAGTTATCAAGTCGGGCGCAGTTGTTGAATACGCTATCGTAGGAAGCGACTGTGTTATCGAGAGCAACGCTCATATAG
>DEBW01000033.1:705-1051 GCA_002348905.1 Ruminococcus flavefaciens
GACTGGGGCATCGCAGTAGTCGGACACAACGTAACAGTCTCCGAGGGCAAGTCTGTTGAACCTAAACAGATCATCGGAGAGAATATCTGATCGGAGGAAACATAGAAATGAGCAGTGTTAATTATAATGTATTGGGACTGATCTTCGCAAGTATGCATGACTCATATGTCAGCGAGCTTACGAAGCAGAGAACAATGGGATCAATACCTTTCGGAGGTCGATACAGACTTATCGACTTTCCGCTTTCAAATTTCGTAAATTCCGGCGTATCTGAGGTCGGTGTTATAACAAAGTCTAATTACGGTTCACTCCTTGACCACCTCGGTTCAGGTCGTGACTGGGATCT
>DEBW01000033.1:1143-3476 GCA_002348905.1 Ruminococcus flavefaciens
CTTCCGCCGTACAGCCAGACAGGCGGCATATATAAGGGCAGACTCGATGCTCTCAGCAATATCTGGAGCTTCGTTGAGCATTCAAATGCAAAGTATGTTATACTCTCAAACTGTGATGTAGTTGCTACTATCGACTTTGCTCCTGTACTCAAGCAGCATAAGGAGACTGAGGCTGATATCACTCTCGTTTACAGCAAGGGAATGTACGACAGCGAGAAGAACAACTGCGCTACTATACTTGAATTTGACAGTGACAATGTTCTCAACGGCGTACTTGTTGATCCGGCTATCTCAGGCGAATGTAATCAGTGGCTTGATATGATGATCGTAAGCAAGGACTTCCTGAAGAAGATAGTTTCTGATGCTGCAAGCAGAAATCTCTACAGCTTCACCCGTGAGATACTCCAGAACAAGAGCTCTGAGTACAAGATAATGGGTTATGAGCACAAGGATTTCTTCATCCGTATCGACAGTGTTCAGAATTACTATATCGCTAACCGTATTCTCCTTGAAAAGAGCAAGAGAGACTCTCTGTTCAAGTCAAAGATGCCGGTTTATACAAAGATAGGCGACAATGCACCTGTAAAATACGGTCTTGAATCCAACATCAAGAACTCCCTTATCGCTGACGGCTGCGTTATCGAGGGCACAGTTGAAAATTCTGTCCTCTTCCGTGGTGTAAAGGTAGGCAAGGGCGCAGTTATCAAGGATTCTGTTATCATGCAGGGCACAAAGATAGGCAATAATTGCAGCATCTCTTCCGTTATCACTGACAAGAACGTTGAGATAAGCGACGAGAAGGTTCTTACAGGTTCAGAGACATATCCTCTTTATATAGGCAAAAACGGAAAGATCTAAGGTTCGGTGACAGTGTATGAAAATACTTTTTGCTGCCAGTGAAGCTGTACCATATGCAGCTTCCGGCGGTCTTGCCGACGTAACAGGCTCACTCCCTAAGGCGATAAGCGTCAAGGGACATGAGTGTGCGGTAGTGATACCTTTGTACAAGGCTATAAGTCCGGAATTGCGGGCTGATATGGAATTTGTCACTAATATTACAGTTGACGTTTCATGGCGCAAGCAGTACTGCGGTGTTTACAAAGCCGAAAGAGACGGCATTACCTACTATTTTATAGATAATGAGTACTATTTCAACAGAGATGGTATGTACGGCTTTTACGATGACTGCGAAAGATTCGTTTTCTTCGACAGAGCTGTACTTGAAATGATAAGGCATATTGACTTCAAGCCTGATATAATCAGCTGCAACGACTGGCAGACTGCTCTTATACCGGTATACTTTCAGGTATACTACAAATACCAGCAGGGATATGACAATATCAAGACAGCTTTCACTATCCACAATATTGAGTATCAGGGAAAATACGGCAAAGAGGTTCTCAGTGAACTTATGGGGATACCTTCATACAACGCCGGACTTCTTGAATATGACGGATATATCAATATGCTCAAAGGTGCGCTTGAAACCTCTGACAAACTTATAACAGTGTCTCCGAGCTATGCATGGGAGATACTTGATCCGTGGTATGCTCACGGTCTTGACCGTATACTTGTTACAAAGCAGTACAAGCTTAAAGGTATACTCAACGGTATCGACACAAAGCTTTATGATCCTGAGAACGATCCGTGCATCGCATGGAGATTTTCGGCTGACGACCTCTCAGGCAAGGCTAAATGCAAAGCTCAGCTCCTCAGCGAACTCGGCATGGAGGACAACGGCGAACCACTGATAGGTATCGTTACAAGATTTGTCCGCCATAAGGGTATCGACCTCATGAGATGTGTTTTTGAGGAGATAGTAAGAAGCGGCGTGAAGTTTGCTGTCCTCGGAAGCGGCGAAAAGATCTATGAGGACTTCTTCCTTGAAATGGCAAGACGTTTCCCTGACAGAGTTTCTGTGAATATCGGCTTCATTCCGGAGCTTTCACATAAGATATACGCCGGAGCAGATATGTTCCTCATGCCGTCACAGAGCGAACCCTGCGGTCTTGCTCAGATGATATCAATGCGTTACGGTACAGCTCCTATAGTACGTGAGACAGGCGGTCTGCGTGACTCTGTGCGTGATAACGGCGGAGATAACGGCAACGGCTTCACATTCAAGACATACAATGCTTTTGATATGCTCGACGCTATATGGAGAGCTAAGCGTGATTACTACGATAAGCCGTGTTGGGAACAGCTTGTGAAACGTGCTATGAAGTGCGATTTCAGCTGGTCAGCTTCTGCTGATACTTATATCGAGACTTTTAAAGAAATGATAGAATAATAAAAAGGGCGCATCGTGCGCCCTTTCAGTCTGTCAATAAACC